>JACQQW010000185.1 GCA_016206745.1 Candidatus Omnitrophota bacterium
CACGGCCATTCTGGCGGTCAATAATTTGCGCGACCTGGACACCGACCGGACAGCGAATAAGATGACCTTGGCAGTACGCTTCGGCCGCGGCTTTGCGTCCTGCGAATATTTGTTTTGTGTTTTAGGGGCCATGATCACGCCTTTTATCGTGCATCTGATCAGCGATGACCATACGGGAGTCGTGATTGCGGCCTTGACAGGGTTGGCGGGCATTCCTTTGGTGAACACTGTATTTACTTCTTTAGAAGGCCAGGCCCTTAACGGGGTATTGGCTAAAACCGGCCGCCTGCTTTTAATCTACAGTGTGCTTTTTTCCGCGGGATGGGTCTTATGCAGCCGCTGACCATTACCGGCAGTACAATTATTCCGTTTACTTTGCCTTTAGTCAGGCCTTTTAATTTTGCCGGTCACACCATCAGGGAACGCAGTGGTTATTATTTGGAAATAACCACGCCGGATGGTTTGACCGCTCAAGGAGAGATTGCGCCCCTGCCGGGGATCAGCAGTGAGACCCTGAAGAAAGCCAAACATGATGCGCGGGAGATTCAGCCGGCCTTGGTGGGCAGGCCAATTCCTTTAGAAAAAGATGAATTAATTGACAGCATTAGAAATGATGGCCGTTTGTGCGCCTGCTGTCCCTCGGTGCGTTTTGGTGTTGAATCCGCCTTGTTTGATTTGGCATCCAGGGCCAGGCAAATGCATTTAACGCATTTCCTGGAGGCGCCCGATGGGGAAATTGCCAGTGCTGTTTTATTGCAAGGCACTCATGGGCACATCATCGCGCGGGCCAAAGAGATGAAAGCGTGCGGGCACCGGGTGTTTAAATTGAAAGTCGGCGACCGTAATATCCCTTTGGACGTCAAGAAAGTGCAGGATTTGCGCGGGCTGATCGGTAAAGAGGGCGTGATCCGTTTAGATGCCAATAAAATTTGGAGTTTTAGCGAGGCGGTTTTATTCGCGCATTTGGCCGGCCCCGAACAAATCGAATTCATGGAAGAGCCTTTGAGCGATACGCTTAAGCTTGATGAGTTTTATAAAACCACGCACATGCCTGTTGCCCTGGATGAAACTTTGTCGGTGCTGCGCTGCGGAGCGACCGCGCCAAGCTGCATGCTGACGCTGACAGCCCATGAAGGGGTCAAGGCCTATGTGATTAAGCCCATGGTGCTGGGGGGAGTAATTATAGCCCTGGATTGGATTGAAGAAGCGGGGCGCCTGGGCAAAAAAGCGGTGATTTCCTCCGCCTTTGAATCGCCCGTCGGATTAAGGGTCCTGAAGGCCCTGGCCGCATTAAGCGGCCAAACCGCCGGTTTAGGCACTGAATATTATTTATGAACAATAATCCTGCCATCATTTGGGGCGCGCGGCGCATCAGTTTTGGGCAAATGGAACAATATGCCTCTGGCGCGGCCAGCCAATTAAAAGGGCTTGGCATAAAACCCGGCGACCGGGTGGCCATTTGCGCCCCGTCCTGCGTGGAATATATCATTGTGCTTTTTGGCTTATGGCGCACAGGGGCAGTGGCATGCCCCATAAGCCCGCGCTGGCCTTTGCGGGCTGTCAGTGATTTTTTGTCCCGCGTCAATGCGGCATTGCTTTTGACCACGGTTGCGATAAAAAGCCACTGGCCTGGCCTGCCAACCCGCTCGCTGTATTTGAATGAAATTGTTTGTTTCGATGCCCGCCGGGATTTTTCCGCGCGGGGATTCTTTCATCCGGACATCAATCAAGAAGTGACGGTCATTGCCACTTCCGGTTCTTCCGGTCTGCCTAAGGCTGCCGTGCACACCTGGGGTAACCACTATTATAGCGCTTTGGGCGCGCAGGAAATGGTCCCTTTAGACAGCGGTGACCGCTGGTTTTTATTATTGCCGTTATACCATGTCGCGGGCATTGCGATTGTGATGCGCGCCTTTTTAGCCGGGGCCGCCATCATCATCGGCATGGAGAATGATTTGGAAGAAACCATGATCAAACGCCGGCCCACGCATGTTTCCCTGGTGGCCACTCAAATGCGCCGTTTATTGCAAACTCCTGCCGGCACCGCGGCTTTGCAATCGCTCAAATATATTTTATTGGGCGGCAGTGCTGTTCCCGCAACGCTCATTGAACAATCTTTGACCCATGGCCTTAATGTGTATCTAAGCTATGGATTGACCGAAATGTCCTCCCAAGTGGCCACGGGCAAGGCGGGCGGGCGCGTGAAGGCATTGCCTGACCGGCAATTAAAGATCAGCGATGAGGGGGAGATTTTGGTCAAAGGCAAGACCCTTTTTAAAGGATATATTCAACCCGGCCGCATCCATTTGCCGTTGACCGATGACGGTTGGTTTCAAACGGGAGATTTAGGGCGATTGGATGATCAGGGGTGTTTAAGTGTTTTGGGCAGACGGGACAATATGTTTATTTCCGGGGGCGAAAATATACAGCCTGAAGAAATTGAACGCGTCCTATTGTCTTTAGAAGGGGTCGTCGAGGCAGTTGTCGTCCCCAAACAAGATGCCGAATTCGGCCATCGCCCGGTTGCGTTTATTAAATTCGATGCAGGGAACGGTCGCGACCGTTCCCTGCCCAAGGACCAAATTATTAAATATTGCGAACAATCTTTGCCGCGTTTCAAAATACCGGTTGATTTTTATCCCTGGCCTGATGACCTGATCGAAAAAGGCCTCAAAATTTCCCGTAAAGAAATAAGGGGACACGTACCTAATTCAGAAAATAAGGGGACATGTACCTAATTTTTTTGAATTAGGTACGTGTCCCCTTATTTCTGGCGTATTTTTTTAAAGCTTGGTGCAGGGAGAAAGGTAAAGGCGTTTTTTTGCCGGTCTTTGGGTTGATGGTGACATGCACGGTCTTGGCCGTTCCCACCAGGGCTTTTTTGGCATTGCGGATGATATATTCAAAGGAAAAAGAGCTTGTGCCGATATGCCCGACTTTAATGGCAATGGTGATTTTATCGCCGACAAACAGGGGCGCTTTATAATCCGATTCAGCGTGGACGATGGGCAGGAAGTATTTTTCGCCTGTGAGCATTTGGGGGAAGGAAAACCCGAATTTTTCCAGCAAAAGTTCATAGGCGTCATGGATGATTTTGAATTGATTGGCAAAAAAAATCAACCCCGCCGCGTCGGTGTCGTGCAACCGGATTTGGGTCTTGTAAGTGAACATATTTTGATTATACCAAACCATTGACAAATACAAAGAAAATTGTAATATGCTTTTATCGGAAAAAGCATTCAAAGATTTTGGAAAGGAGCATTACTTTATGACAGAACGTGTCGGTGTTATCACAATGAAAGGCAACCCATTGACCTTAATCGGCAATGAGGTCAAGGCGGGGGACAATGCCCCGGACGCCGCTTTGGTGGCCAATGATTTATCGGAAGTGAAGCTGTCTTCTTTTAAAGGCAAGAAAGTGATCATTTCCGTGGTCCCTTCGCTGGACACCCCGGTATGCGATATACAAACCAAACGTTTTAATCAGGAAGCTTCAAAACTCAAAGATATTGTGGTCCTGACCGTCAGCAAAGACCTTCCTTTTGCACAGAAGCGCTGGTGCGGCGCGGCTGGCGCCACAGCGGTCAAGACTTTGTCCGATTATCGCGGCAATTTCGGTGAAATCTATGGGGTCTTGATCAAAGGGTTGAATCTTCTGGCCCGCGCCATTTTTGTCATCGATGAAAACGGCAAAGTGGTTTACACCCAATTAGTCAAAGAAGCGGCCTCTGAGCCTAATTATGAAGAAGTATTGCAGGCCGTCAAAGGCGATGCGCATGCCTGCGGCTGCGGCGGTCAACATTAATAAGTAAAGAACGGAGATCATCATGGCTTATACATTACCCCCATTGGCATATCCTTATAATGCCCTGGAGCCGCACATTGATGCGCGCACCATGGAAATCCATCACACCAAGCACCATCAGGCGTACATTAATAATGTCAACAATGCCATTAAGGGCAAAGCGGATTTGGAACATAAATCCGTCGAAGATTTAATTGCCAACCTCAATGCCGTGCCGGAAGATATCCGCAACGCAGTGCGCAATAATGGCGGCGGCCATGCCAATCATACGTTTTTCTGGGCGGTGATCGGTCCCAAGGCAGGCGGGACGCCGGTGGGAAATGCGGCTGCGGCCATCCAGAAAGATTTTGGTTCCTTCGACGCGTTTAAAGAAAAATTCGCCCAGGCAGCCACGACCCGT
This sequence comes from Candidatus Omnitrophota bacterium, assembly GCA_016206745.1. Classification (GTDB taxonomy): domain Bacteria; phylum Omnitrophota; class Gorgyraeia; order Zapsychrales; family Fredricksoniimonadaceae; genus JACQQW01. The sequence continues at coordinate 4,206 of JACQQW010000185.1, forward strand.
TTCGGTTCCGGCTGGGCTTGGGTTGCAATGGCCAAAGATGGAAAATTGGAAGTTTCTTCCACGCCTAATCAAGACAGCCCTATTATGGAAGGCAAGACCCCCATTTTAGGCATTGATGTGTGGGAGCATGCTTATTATCTGCATTATCAAAACCGCCGTCCGGATTACATTGCAGCATTTTGGAATGTGGTGAATTGGCTGGAAGTGGAAAAGCGTTATAACGCCGCAAGAAAATAGATGGAGGATTGTCGGATGCCTGAAACCGCCACATTTGACATTAAGGTGCAAAAGCGCAATGGCCAGGTCATTGAATTTATCCCCGGCCGCATTGCGCATGCCATTGCCAATGCTTTTAAAGAACAGGCCGGTCTGCCGCGTGAATCGGAATTGTCCGAAATGCACATCAAAGATGCGCAGGCAGTGACCGATTGTGTTGCCGCTGTTTTGAAAGAACGCGCTGTTCAAAAACCGTTTTTGACCGTGGAAGAGATCCAGGACGAGGTCATCCGCCAGCTTTATGAAAATGGTTTTAAGGAAGCCGGGGAG
>JACQQW010000184.1 GCA_016206745.1 Candidatus Omnitrophota bacterium
CCCCCTCCCTGACCCTCCCTGCACCAGACACGGTGCAGGGGAGGGAAACAATAAATTATTTTACACTTTCGCTTTGTTTATTATTCCTATGTGCTGGTTTGGGATTTACGCCTGGTTTTTGCAGGGCCTGTCCACGGCGGAAATCCGCCAATGCTTTCCTTATTTAGGGGGGGACGAACCATACAATCATTTGGGACCGCTGCAAACCATTCCGATGCTGGCCAATACAATCGCGCAAACAATCAAATCCAGCTTAGTCGATGCCGCCTTTTGCGTCCTCATCCTTTTGTGCGCCGGGCAAACATTACGGGTCCTGCTAAACAAAAAGACCGGTACGCACAAGCGCCGGACCATGGCGCTTGTGCTGGGCTATGCCGCTTTGTTCTACGCCCTTAACCTGCATGAATTCCTCAAAAGCGGGGTCTTTTACCGCTCCTTCTGGTCCCAGCCGTTTAGTATATTCTTAAGCTTTACGGCCATTGCCATTGCGGCCCAAAGCATCCCGCGATGGGCGCGCGTTTTGTTATGGTCGACATTGGTCCTGATTGCTTTTTCAGACCATTGGGCAGACAATCAGCGCATTAAACCTTACAAAAATCCCCAGCATTTTTTAGGCAGCGACCGGGGCGGAGTTTATATCACCAATGACCGCTCCTTTATACAAACCGTGGTGTTGAGCACCAAGCAATTAAAAGGCCTTGTTAAAAACGGCGGGTCCTTCTTTGCCCTGCCCTATGATTGCCTGTATTATTATCTGACGGACAAAAAATCCCCGACCCGGCAATTGATTTTCTTCGACCACATAAAAATCCCTTTTGAACAGGAACAAAGAATAATCAGCGACCTGGAAAAGCGCCCGATCGCCGCGGTCTTGGTTTCCAGCCGTCAATCGGCGCGCGAACCCGGATTGGGGACATTGGGGGTGACCTATTGCCCCATGATCGCCCAGTACATCAATGCCAACTTTACGGCCGCGGCCAAAATCGGCGACTGGGTCAATGAGCCGGGCTGGGCGTGGAACCATGGGACGTTGATCTTAAAAAGACAGGAGACCAAAGACCAGAGACCATAGACTTTTAAAGGTCTTTTGTCTTTAGTCTATGGTCTAAACTTATGAATACCCGGCGGATTTTTCTTGTCCTGACTATGATCGGCGCGCTGGCCATGGGAGCATCTGAACTGGACTTCTACCCCCAACTGTCCCAGGGCGACCACGGCCGTGATTTATATTCCGCCCAGGAGGTCCTGCGGGGCAAATTGCCGTACAAGGATTTTTGGTGGGCCTATGGGCCGCTCATGCCCTACTATTATGCCTTCTTTTATAAATTCTTCGGCGGCACCATCGGCAGTTTTCTGCTGGGCAAGGTGGTTTTAAAGATCGCCTGCGCCGTGTTCTTTTATTTGGCGGCCTCACGCATGATGGCGGCTTCCGTCGCATTCTTGGCCGCCATGTGGTTTACGCAAAGCCAGCAGGACTTCTTTTTCACTTTCAGCCACATCGGCGGCATCACGGCGGAACTATTGATCCTGTTCCTGCTTTTTTCCTATATCCAAAGACCCCTGATGCGTCACCTATGGCTTTTGCTTCCGGTCCTGTTCATCTATGGCCTGATCAAGATGAATTTCGCCCTGACCTCCCTGATGACGGCCCTGCTGACCGTGGCGCTGACCGATGCCTTGCGCAAACAACCCTGGGACGTCCAAAAAAGAAATTTTTACATCACAGCCTCGGTCATTGTGCCTGCAGCGATTGCGTTTATTTACTGGCTATTGCTCAAAGACCTGCCGCTTTACCAGGTGCGCCAATGCCTGCCTTATTTCGGGGATGACCAACCGCACCATTTTTCCCCGTCGGTGACTATTCCTTATTATTTCATCCAGCATTGGTTGACCTTCACACATAGCCCCGTCAATATGGCCTTGGGCATTGTCCTGCACGGGGCGACGCTCATGTCAATTGTGCTTTTATGTTCGGGAAAACTGGAAACCGGCCGCCGGCAAAAGTTATTGCTGTGCTTGGGCTTGCTGGGGATGTTTTTTGTGTTGAATTTCCACGAATTTGTGGTCAGCGGGGTGTGGTACAGGACATTCTGGTCCCTGCCGTTTTTGTTTATGTTCCATTTTCTGATGATGTCAACGGCGTTTAGTGTTTTACCCGCCCTCGCGCGCCGGTTGATCTGGGCGGCATTCGGGGCATTATTACTCTTAGGCCTGGCGGCCGCGTTCTTTTCCACCCAGCAGCAAAAAATCCCGCCGCACTACTTGAACGGCCCCCACGCCAAGATTTATGTGGGCAATGAATTTGAATGGACCTCAACGGTCAATGCGGTCAATGCCTACCTGGACCAGAAACTGAAACCGGATGAATTGTTTTTTGCCCTGCCCTACGATTGCATTTATTATTATTTGACGGGAAAAGAAAGCCCCACGCGGCAATTGATTTTCTTTGACCACATCAAAATCCCGCCCCAGCAGGAACTGGACATCATCCGCGACCTGGAACGCAGGAACGTCAATTATGTGCTGATGTCCAACCGCATCGCCTCCAGCGAGACCGGTTTGGGGATTTTCGGCAAGACCTACTGCCCCATCCTGTCTTCCTACATCGCGCAAAACTTCACCCCCGCCGCCCGCCAGGGCGGCAATTGGCAGGCCGAGCCGGGATGGGGGAACAACCACGGGGTGTTGATTTTTAAAAGAAATAAAACAGTGACAGGCACTAATTATTTTTGATTTTTTAAAGAATAATTAGTGCCTGTCACTGTTTTATTCGTAATGAATATTGTCCAGATAGAATGTTATATTCTGTGGATTGTCTTTAGCGCTGCCCACCCAGGCAAAACCCCCGGCAATGTTGGATAATTTTTTGTCTTTTAAATCAATGGAGTACTCTTTCCAATCTTTAAAAAGAGTGACCGGTTCAGTGGCAACAGCATCTGTGTCCGGGAATTGACGCCCCAATCCTACTCCACCCATTTTAAATATAAGGACTTCCCCTCCTTTTTCCCCCTTGGCCCAAAAGACCAGCCTTTTGGCGCCGGTCAAATCAAAGCCTTTTTGATCCCCCCAATTATTGGCGGGCTGCAGCCAATAAACTCCAGCCCACCCCATGCCTAAAGTGGCGCAGTCCCGGTTAAAAACACCTTTGATGCAGCTGCGGCCTTCTTGACAATTGTCCACCCACACATCATTCATCTCGGCACATTTCCCGTTGGGCATAAAACCGGAAATGACATAATGATTGGCGGAAGGTTTGTCCTGATAAACAATAAATTTCTGAAACCCCTTGTTTTGCGGGGATGCTTGTGCGTGCGCTAAAGGCTGCTTCGATTGTGGGGCCTTTTCCACTTTTTGAGACATTGACCATGCATATATGGAACATGCCCCCACAATGGCAATAATGAACAAAACAATTCTTCTTATCCTGTTGAGTTTAAACATTTTTGTCCTCCCTTGATAAAATCGTCTGCTTTTGCCTAAATTATACATCACCTTCCCCTCAACGGTCAAAACAAAACCCTTTGCCATTCCCGTCAAAGGAACCACAAAGGGTTGAGTTATATTACAAATGACGGAAAGATTACCGGGTCACAGTAACACTGTTGC
>JACQQW010000003.1 GCA_016206745.1 Candidatus Omnitrophota bacterium
GTTCGCCCCGGGCGCGGCATAAAATTCTTAATGAGTCCGGCCGTATGATCGGCGAGGTCAGCAGCGGCACGTTTTCACCGGGCCTGCAGGCCGGCATCGGCATGGGTTTTATCGAAAAAAATGAAAATATTCTTGCAAAAAAAATCGTTTTTGGGGATGATAAGTCCGCTTGCCCGGGAAAAATCGTCAAAAGGCCTTTTTATACCGGCACATCTTTAAAAAATTAACCATGAACCAAACAAAGCACTTCGTTGTTGGTTCATGGTTACCCTGAACCGGCTGCGAAGCGTTTAGCCTGGTTCAGGGTAACTACCAGAGGAATACGACCATGAGCGACAGCGCGGAAATCATCGACCATTTTTTATATACCAAGGAACATGAGTGGATCAACGTGGAAGACGGCATCGGCACCATGGGCATCACCGACTATGCCCAGAACGCCCTGGGCGATGTGACCTATGTCGAACTGCCCGTCGAGGATTCTGAGGTCGAACAGTTTGAGCAGTTCGTCTCGGTGGAGTCGGTGAAGGCGGCCAGCGATATTTTCGCGCCGCTGGGCGGGCGGGTCATGGAAATCAACCGCAACCTGGAAGATCGGCCCGCGCTCATCAATAAAGACTGCTACGGCAAAGGGTGGATCGCCAAAATCGAAGTGCGGGACATGGATGAGTCCTCCAACCTGATGACCGCTGACGAATACCGCAATTATTTAGAAACACTCGAGCATTAATGAACCCTTACATCATCAATACCACGGACGAAGTCCGCCAAATGCTTGCGGTCATTGGCGTCGACGCAGTGGACGGTCTTTTTACGGACATCAAGCCGGAACACCGCCCCAAGTCCTTTGATTTGCCCCAGGGGCTTTCCGAATATGAGGTCATGCGCAAGGTCACGGGCCTGTCCTTAAAGAACAATGTGGCCCTGGTGCCGTTCATCGGCGGGGGCTATTACGATCATTATATTCCCACCGCGGTCCAGGCCTTGACTTCCCGCGGCGAATTTTATACGGCCTATACCCCATATCAGCCCGAATGCGCGCAGGGCACTTTGCAGGCTCTGTTTGAGTACCAGAGCGGCATGTGCGCCCTGACCGGCATGGAGGTGTCCAATGCCTCGCTCTACGACGGGGGGACGGCCTTGTATGAGGCCATGATGATGGCCATGCGCATCACCGGCCGTGAAAAAATCATTATGGACGGCGGGGTCAGCCCCATTACCCGCAAAATCTTAAAGACCTATACGCATCATCTCAATTATCAGTTTGAAGAGACGCCCGTGGTGCGCGGCCAAAGCAGCCGGGAGGAAATTTTTAAACGCCTTGACCAAAAGACCGCGGCCGTGATCGTGCAGAACCCAAATTTTTTCGGGGCCATCGATGATTTCACCGACATCATCGCAAAGGCCCATGGCGTTGGGGCCTTAGGCCTTGCCAGTGTTTACCCGGTTGCTTTGGGTTTGCTCAAGACCCCGGGGGACATGGGCGCGGACATTGTGACCGGCGAGGGGCAGTCTTTGGGATTGCCGCTGAATTTCGGTGGGCCATATCTGGGTTTTATGACCGCGCGCAAGAAATACGTGCGCAAAATGCCCGGCCGCATCGTCGGAGAGACGGTGGACGGCCAGGGGCGGCGCTGTTTTGTCAATACTTTGCAGGCGCGCGAGCAGCATATCCGGCGGGAAAAAGCGACCTCCAATATTTGCACCAATGTGTCCTTGTGCGCCCTGCAGGCGGCGATTTTTATGGCCATGGTGGGCAAAGGCGGCATGAGGGAAATGGCGCAATTGAATTTGGACAAGGCCCAATACGCCAAACAGGCGCTGGCCAACATCAAAGGGGTGGAGGTCAAACGCTCTTCGCCCACGTTCAATGAATTTACGGTATGCCTGCCTAAAGACGCGTCGCAAGTGGTCGGCGCCATGATCAAAAAAGGTTTTGCCGCCGGGTTTCCCTTGGGGCGTTATTACAAGGACATGGAACATTATTTGTTGGTGGCAGTGACCGAAAAACGCACCAAAGCTGAAATTGATATGTACGCAAAGGCACTAGAAGAAGTATTGAATAGCTAAAACGTATTCCCTTCCCCTTGTGGGAGGGAAAGACGATTCTTATGGAACTAATTTTCGAAAAAAGTATACCAGGCCGGAGGGGATTCCGGTTTCCGCAATCAGACGTGCCGGTCCATGCTCAAGTCCCGCCGGAACATGCCCGTGCCGAAGATGCGTCTTTGCCGGAGGTGGCGGAGCTGGATGCGGTGCGCCATTACACGCATCTCTCGCAGAAGAACTTTTCCATTGATACGCATTTTTATCCTTTGGGTTCCTGCACCATGAAGTACAA
>JACQQW010000186.1 GCA_016206745.1 Candidatus Omnitrophota bacterium
CCGTCGAGGCATTGGCAGCATCTTGAGAAATAAAAGAATCATGAAAGCCACGATGCCAACATTAAATCCCGATATTGCTATTATGTGAGCAACTCCCGAGAGCCGGAACAATTGAAATATATCTTTGGGAATATCGTAGCGATCACCGAGGATAAAAGCCTGCATAATGCCCGCTTTTTCTTTCTGTAAATATTTATAAAAGATGCGATTCAAACGATGTTTCAAACGAAGCGACAAATCCATAATAGGATTACCTTGTTTTCGTTTGAGTGTCTCTGCCCGACCATCTTTCTTAATACTAAAAATAAATGTTATTCCCTGCCGCTCCAAATAATCTCGATAGGAAGAGCTGCTCCCGTTTTTGGTCATAGCGAATGGTCGATGTAATTTCCCTTCTAATATCAAATGGTCCCCATATTGAATATTGGCAGCTCGGAAAATATTAACTAAGACTAGCCCGCTCTTTGCTTGCCATTCTTCACCAGATTTCATTCGCTTGACTTGCAGAGCAAATACGGTCTTCATGCCATTGAAATATTTCCGAGGCTCAACATCGGAAACAACAATTCCTTCCAGCATGGCATTTTGCCGGGCCTCGTAATAAAGATAACTGATGTGATTAAAGGGAAGTGTCTGATAATGCTTGGAATGAACCCAGCCTAACAATAGGACGGTTATCAACAGAAAGAATGTTGAAATCTTATTCCTGCTGTTAAGAAGACTTAGGCTTAAGGATACCGCCGTCAATACAAGGAGCAGCAACAACGGAAGGTTGAAATATAGGTTTAGAATAATCCCTAAGCAAAAGCTAATACAAATCACTACTAACGGGCGGTGAGTATGAGTTGATGGAGATACGGTTGTTTCAAATAAATTCACAAGAAAATTCCTCACTTCCCTTTTATTCAAAACTCCTGCCATGTTTCTCTATAATAGCGCTGAATTCTGACAAGGTTCCTGGGCGTGACTCCTTTGACTTTTCGCAATGCTTCCAAACTGGAGAATGGGCCGTGCCGGGCGCGGTACTCGACGATATTTTGCGCGGTCTTTGGGCCTATGCCGGGGACTTTGTCCAAGGCCTGTGCCGTGGAAGTATTAATGTCCGGCGGATGCGGCCTGGTTTTTGTTCCGGCGGTTTTGACCCAGCGCAGCGTGCGGGCATCGCGGTTAAAAGCATAGTGGACCACCGATCCAACCAGACATACAGTCAAAAATCCGGCCAATACGGATCTTTCCTGAGGAGTTAAATGAAACATGGGACTATAAAATGGGGGAAATTAATTTAAAGGGCCATGGGGGATGGCCGTTAAGAATGAAAATAGTTTAAACCATGGACGGGTAAAAGTCAAAACAATTGCATTTGCCCGTCATCGACGGGTGATTTCTTTTGCGCTCTTTTACGCAAATGGGCGGCTTCGTGCGCTTTGAGTTCTTCCTCGATGTCCGATAAAAACGGTGACGGCCCATAAGACAGGGTCTTTCCATACAATTGCCGGCGGCCGGCGCGGGTCAGATACAAACACTCCCTGGCACGGGTCATGCCGACATAAAACAGGCGGCGCTCTTCTTCCAAGTCTCCCTTCATCCCTTCAATATCCAAAGGCAGGAGATGGTCCTCGCATCCAATGATAAAAACAACCGGAAATTCCAGCCCCTTGGCCGCATGCAAAGTCAATAAAGATACTTTCTCCACTGTATAATCGAGGGCCTCTTCGTATTGCCCCAGGGCAGCTTCATCGGAATATTCTTCCGGCTTGGGCGCCTTGGCGGACACCTGATAAGGGACGCCCAAATGGTCAAGCGCTTGGGCCAAAACACGGCGCTGGGCGTTAAGCCGGTACAGGATCGCAATATCTCCGAAGGAACGCTGAGCGCCGGCAGCCGACAACATGTCCATGCCGCCGACCATTTTTTCGATTTGCCCGGCCACATAATCCGCCTCTGCCCTGTCGGCAGAAGCACAATGTATTACCAATTTGCCTTCACTATAAATCCTCGCGACGGGCTGGAAATTTGGGGACATGCGCCTTTTTTCGGTGCTTGTCCCCAAATTTTCAATCACCTGGCGGCTGGCCGTCAATAAGTTTGGGGATGAACGGTAATTCTCATTCAAATGCAATTTGACCGCTCCGGGAAAATCGTCCGTGAAGCGGTGGAACAATTTGACCTCACAGCCGCGAAAGCCGTATATGGATTGATCAGGATCGCCGATGGCAGTGGCCGTTCCGGCGTCCCCCACCAGCGCTTTTAATAAAGCATTTTGGATAATATTAATATCCTGATATTCATCCACAAAAATATGGCGGTATTGCCGCCGGATTGCGGCAGCGGTATGTTCATCTTCCAGCACAATAAGCGTTTCACGCATAATATCATCGAAGTCAATCAAATTATTCTGGCGCAAAGCGCGTTGATAGGCCTTATACCCTTCATCCGGATCAATCACTAATTGCGTGGATTTCATTAAACTGATGCGCTCAAGCACATCCTTGTTAAACCCCTGAATGTCCCCGGGAGAAGCTATTTTAAAATCCTTAGGCAGGGCGGTTTTCTGCCAATGTTCCCGCAGCAGCGTTAAACAAAAAGCGTGAAAGGTGCCGGTAAAAACCTGACGCTGGGACACGCCCAAGGCCATGAGCCGGTCCTTCATTTGAACCGCGGCTTTATTGGTAAAAGTGATCGCCAGGATGTTCTCATCTGATTTTAAACAAGGGATGGTTCGCGCGATGCGGTGTATTAAGGTGTGGGTCTTTCCTGTGCCGGGCCCGGCGACAATCAGCGCGTGCCCGCCGGTGTAATCCACAGCCCGCTGCTGGGCAGCGTTTAAATGGTCAGGTTTGTGCATGAGAGATAAAAAATAGGGCGCTGTCCCCTATTAAAATAAGGCCAATTGCTTGTCGATGGCTTTGCGCTCTTTATCGGAGAAAATTTTAATGGTGCCGTATTCGCCGTCATAGCCGGCGGCGATTTCGACTTTACCCTGGCGCATGCGGGCGATGCCCTCGGCAATCACATCGCCGGCCGATTCTTTGACCCGCTCAATGGAGGCATCACAAAGTATATAAAACTCATTGCCGATGGATGACAACATGTTCCCAAAAACTTGTTCAACCGCCCTGGAGGACGGACCGACTCCTTTGGCCTCGCCAATCACTTCCGGCAAAGGCACCAAGCTTTTATACGGACGCCAGCGCGGGGGTTTCTTACCTTCCTGGCGGTCGGCCAACTCCTCCACCCGGGCCATGACCCCAACGGTCACCGGCTTGCCGCAAACCGGGCACAGCCCCTTATTCTTGATGGTCTCCTGCGGATGCAAGCGGGCCTGGCAATTGCGGTGGCCGTCATAATGGTATTTGCCCTCTTCGGGAAAGAACTCCAGTGTCGCCAACAACCCTTTATCTTCGGAATTTTTAAGGGCATTATAAATCCCGCGGTACGAAAACTCCGTATCAAATAAATTCGCTTCCCGCCCTAATTTAGCCGGCGAATGCGCGTCGGAATTAGACACTAAAATAAAAGGATCTAATTGTTTCAACCGCCAGTTCATCAGCGGGTCCGAGGACAAACCGGTCTCGACCGCATAAATATGCGGCGTCAGGTCCGCGAAACAATCTTCCATCCGGTCAAACCCGCCCATGGAACCCAACGCCGAGAACCAGGGTGTCCAGATGTGCGCCGGCACGAATAAATTCATCGGATCCGCTTCCAGAGCGATTTCCAGTAAATCGCGCGAATCCAGCCCCAGGATGGGACGCCCGTCGGACTTGATATTACCGATGGCATCCAATTTGGCCTGCACCTTACGGGCGGCCTCAAAAGAAGGAAACCAAATCAAATTGTGCACCTTACGGACTTTATCCAGGCGTTTATAAATGTTGGAAATCTCGACTGTGAGCATAAACCGCACCGGCCCGCGGCAGGCCGCAGGCACATGCGCGTCCATGGGCTTGGCAAACTTGTCTTTAAGTTTAAACAACCCTTCTTCAGCAGGTTCAAGTTTTTCCTCGATTTCTTTAAGCCATTGCGGGTGCACGCAATCACCGGTACCAACGACCGCAATGCCCTTCAACTGGGCCCACAAATACAAATGTTCCAGGTCTAAATTCCTGGCGGTGGCGCGGGAATAATGGGAATGGACGTGCAGGTCGGCGGTGAATTTCATGGCTTATGAATTTTGTAAAACAGCTTTGCGCTGAATACGTTCAATCAATGCGTGGTCAATGCTGATTTCAACATCATTGCCGTCCTAATCTATTGGGCAACGGTTTCAAAAGCCACTTTTAATTGATCAGGCTTTGTTACTTCGAAATTCAATTTCTCAAAACCTAACACATGTCCAGCTTTGTCCTTCATTAATATGATCTCTTCGGATGTTTCCTGGCAGACATATTCCTTTTTTGGCTCTCCGAACCAAACAGTGAGCGTGTTGCCTGCATGATCGTAAAATACTTTCACTTGGGCCATATTTTTTCTCCTGCCTTTATGACATCTGTAGGATAAGCTGTTATCAAAAATCCTGCGCCAGTAGTTTTCTTGCTCACAGCGCAAACCCATCTGCCCTTACGCTGAGTCTTATAAAAAAGATAAACGGACTGGTCTGATTTACTGCGCCGGATTTCTTCAGGATGCTCAAGAGCAGCTTTGACTTCCTTTTCATGTCCAGCCATGACCGGATGCTTTATACTAATAATGATTTGCCAATACGAACGAGTGACGTGCACATGAAAACCAAGCGGTGTTACAGCATCAAACAAAACGTCCTTTGACTGCTTCTTCATGAAAATAGAATATCATTATTCAGTGAATATTTCCATTACTTATACCACTCCGGCCAAATGCTCTTTTTCTTTTCCAGGCGCCTGAAGCCCGACCAGCGGCCAAACGCTGGTGATGGGCGTGACCCTGAAAATCACCGGCGTTAAACTGTCAATGCCTGTGCGCCGGATGCGCTCGATCATGGCGCGGTCAACATTTATCTCAACCCCCTTGCCGTCCTTGCCGATTTTCCAATTCACGTTGGTTGTATCGAGATCAATACCGCCTTGATGCCATGGATCACTTTCATCTTTGCTTTTCATCGCCGAATCGGTGGTTATAGTTAAAATAATAGATGTAGATGGAGCAGATGTAACAGTTGAAGGAACACTAAGACCAATATCATACTGAGAATATTCCCTTTGAAGATCACCCACCAATTCCCTTTGAACTACGGGTAACATTGGAACCATTGACACATCATTTAGAAGACGAAGTTGGATTTGAGCCCTTTTTAGCACATTCGATCCAGGAATTACTTCAAATTGTAGCACATCCATAGCAGTCGGCGCTGCTACAC
>JACQQW010000214.1 GCA_016206745.1 Candidatus Omnitrophota bacterium
AACTATCGGGATATTGATGGTCGCCAAAAAAGCCGAGCACATCCATTCTCTGCCGGAACGATCCGTCAAGAACTTCGTTAATGGTCTGAAAAACTTTATTAATAACCTTCCCTCGCCCTTTTTCTGCTAAGCCCAATTCCGACAATACAATCTCTACTCTATTCAGTTTCTGTGTCTTGCTTATAAGGTTCGAATGGGGCCCTCTGCCCTGCACAATCAGAATTAGGTTCTTTCCCAGATCATTTAGTATGATTCCATTTCTTCCTTCCAAGAATGAAAATTCCGGCATTTCCTTCATTCTATTCACCAGGTTTGGAATAAGATCATTTTCTGTCGGCGGTGCATTTTTTTCTAAAAATTGCATAATCACCTCTTGGGCAGAAGCCAGAATTTTTGCATCATATGCCCGGATCAATGGAGAAGACATGGCTTTATCCGCTTCTGAAGTAAAGTAGTTGACAGTTTCCTTCAAATGCCCCCTGGTTCCAACCAAAATGACTGCCGCCCTCGGGTCATTGGCTACATTTATATAGCCTGACCGGTAATCACCATCTTTGACAGACCGCCCTGCGGAATTAATCACAATCGCGATGCCTTTTGCATAAATTTTCTGGATCAAATCCTTACGTTCATTGAATAGCCAGGCGGGAATCTGGACTGCATCCAGCCAGTCAATCAAATCCTTGTTAACCACCTCCTCCAGTACATCCTTATTAGAAATAGAGGCCCCTAAAAATTTAATTCCTCCATATTCATCCTGTTTCATTTGCAGTAAAGCCTGCTTATAGGATTCGTCCCCCAAGACTTGCGCATCCGCTTGATGAATATAAAGCAAGTCAATCTTTCCCAGCTGGTCTAAACTCCTTTGGACGGAAACATGCAAATGGTCTACCGTATGATTGATTTCGCCTTTGACCTCACCGACCGGTGGCGGTTCCTCCCCTACCTTGGTCGATATAAAGGCTTTTTTACGTAATTCAGGATGTTCTCTGAAATATTCCCCGATCCACTCTTCACTGCTGAAATCTTCGCCTCCCTTTTCCCCATAAGCCGGGGCTGTGTCAATCATGGTAATGCCGTCTTGATTGTCCATGTGTTGAAAAGCGATGTCATAAGAAGCAAAGACTTCTGCTTTACTGGGTTTGATGTAATGCTCATTATTGGTGGGCCATTTGCGGCCGGTCCAGATGGCGCCATGACCGGCGACAAAAAATTTAAGCCCGGTTTTACCGAATATTCTATACAAATATTGTTCTTTCTTAGTCAAAGAAGCGAAATCAACGCCATGTCCTAAACGATGACCAACTCCCAGCATTTGCCACCGCACATTTGTGTAAGCGCGTTTGACCACATCGCCCAAAGCTTCTAACTTAGAAACCAGAGCATAGTCCCCGTTCAAATGCATCCCGCCGGCAAAATATTTGCGAGGCACCATGGTTTGAGTGGCGGCATCATAATCTTCTCTAATAAAATTCATGGCTCCTTTTTTAAAAGCCTTAAGGTACCGGTCATATATCTGGTCGATTTGCGCTTTTTCTATATCATCGATGCCTTTGACCTTGTTTTTGTCGACATAAACGCGGCTTAACAGGCCCTGTTTTAAATTCTTCTTGTACCAGGCCGCCAAGATCATGGAGTGATAAATTTGACGCAGAAGAGCAAAGTTCTTACCCTCGTTGACCTCTTTTTCAATCGCGGGAACGATGGTTTCCTTGACGATTTGAGATATTTGCTTGATGTCTTTGGTCTCTGGTCTATGGTCTTTGGTCTTTTGTAATGCCAGGTAATCTTCTTCCAGCATGACTTTCAAATGGCTGCCCACCACAAAAGCCCCTTGTTCATTCTGGTAAATGGAAGCTTTGTCAGGGACAATCCACACTTTATTGAAGGTATTTACGGGTATTTGCGCGGTGCCGTATAATTCTTTGGCCCGCATATAAATCTTGTCCCAAAATCTTTTCCCCAATTTACCATCCGGGTGCATTAAAGAGGCGGTCAATTGTTTGAGAAGATAATCCTGCGACAAAAGGTCGCGTCCCATTTCCGTAGCTGCAAAACCGTTAGGGATGATCCTGTTTTTCTCATACGGCGATAGATTGACCCACAAATCTTGCTCCGGCACCGTCAACGAGGCAAGGAAATATTTAATGAGCTTAGAAGCTTCTTCTTTGAATGTCGTCTCATCCCTGTTTCCCTGTTCCCCTGTGTCCATTATAAAATCAAACTCTAATGGATTTTTGGGATTAACTTTAATGCCCTTCACTAATAATGGAACATAACGGGGACTCATGGATGTCAGTTCTCCTGGTGTGGGCAGGTTTAACAGCGTTGGGGACGGGCTTTGGGCAAAAACGGCAATGCTGTTGAATAAAAATGTGAGAATGGTGATGAAAAACATCGGTTTAAACATGGCGCCCTCCTGGTTCAGTCAATTATGTAATCGATTACACTAAAAGTATAACACGCTTAAACAATTTGTCAAGCCGTTGTTATTGGCAGGCGGTGGATTTTCTTTGCACTAATTGAACGGGGAATACAACGTGGCCATGCAGCGGTTTTTCGGCAGAAGGGGACTTTAAATGATTGATTAAACGCCTGGTCCCCTCTTGCGCCAACTCATAAAGGGGGACACGGACAGTGGTCAGCGCAGGAACGGATAAAAGGCCGCGGGGGTCATCATCATAACCAACCACGGAAATTTCTTCAGGGCAGGCAATTTTAAGATCGGATAATTTGCGTAAGGTCCCAAAGGCCATTTGATCATTTAAACAAAAAATAGCGGTCGGCCTTTTTCTATCTTTTAAGACCTTTTCCACTCTATTATAAGCGGCATCTTCCAGGAAATCCGCGCCGACAATCCATTGCGGGTCCAAAGACAGGCCTTTCATTCCTAAATAATGTTCAAAGCCCCGTAAACGCAACCGGCTGTCCATGGAAATGGCCGGGCCCGTCAATACGGCCATGCGGCGATGCCCCAGGCCATATAAATGTTCCGCGGCTTGCCGCCCTCCGGACACTTGGTCCCCGCCGACAAAGAAATTCTTCACATCTTTTCTAAGGTCGCTGATGATGACCGAAGGGATGTTTATTTGTTCTAAAACAGATTTATGAGAAAAAAACCGCGGCCAATGGGTGATGATAAGCCCATCCACCCTCTCCCCTCTCTTGAAATCATATTGGTCCCATTGTTCTTTGTCTTCTTTTAATAAAAGCATCTTAAATTGATAGTCGGTACCTAATAAATAATCAGAAATCCCAGCCAGGACTTCAACATAGTAAGAATGATGAAATATCCCCCGAAAATATGGAAAAATAACGCCGATGGTCCGGGTTGATGATTGCCGAAGATGTTTTGCGGAAAGGTTCGGGGTGTAACCGTGTTTTTTGATTAAGGCATCCACTTTTTCCAAAGTGTCAGGCGCGACTTTTCCTCTGGTCTGGGCATTGATGGCGCGTGAGATGGTCGCCACTGATACCCCGGCTTTCTTGGCCATTTCTTTGATGTTCAATTTCATCAATGCCCGCCCTTGCCCCATATTTTCTCGAAAAACTCATGCCGGCCGGAATTGTCATGATACATATTATATCGGAAGGCGTTCTTTTTATAATACTGCTGGTGATGCTCTTCGGCGGGATAAAACACGGAGGCCGGCACGATCTCGCTTACCACCGGCTGGTCGAAACGGCCGGAGGCGGACAATTTTTCTTTGGACTCTTCGGCAATGCGCTTCTGTTCTTCGCTATGATAAAAGACCGCCGTGCGGTACTGGGTCCCATGGTCGGCAAATTGGCTGTTAAGCGCGGTGGGGTCTATGTTATGCCAATAAATATTGAGCAGCTGCTCATAAGACGCCTGGGCCGGGTCATAGGTTATTTCAATGGCTTCCGCGTGGCCGGTGGTGCCCGAACACACTTCGTCATAGGTCGGGTTTTTGGTGTGGCCGCCGGTATACCCCACCTGCGTGCGTTTGACCCCTTTGAGGCGGTCAAAAAACGGCTGCATGCACCAAAAACACCCGCCGGCGAACGTCGCTTTTTCCAAATGGGCGCCTTCCATGACGGCCGGAACAAAATTAAGGGCCCTGGAATTGATGCAATAGCGTTTACGCGTGGGCGGCGGGCCGTCGTCGAACACATGGCCTAAATGCCCCTGGCAGCGGGCGCAATGCACTTCCACGCGGCGCATGCCGAAATTATTGTCCTCGGTATAGCCGACATTGGCCTCGTCGATGGGCTGCCAAAACGAAGGCCAGCCGGTGCCGGATTCGAATTTATAATCCACCACAAACAGGTCCGTGCCGCAACCAACGCAGGTATAAACGCCCTTTGTATGGCCTTTGGTGGGCAAACCGCAAAAAGCAGGTTCCGTCCCGTGTTCACGGGTAATATTATATTGTTCCGGCGTCAGAATTTTCTTCCACTCCTCATCGGTCTTGATGACCTTGTCCACCATTTGATATGTTTTGGTTGAGGCCTCATAAATACGGACCTTGCCCGGTTTTTGAGCATCCATAGCACCCTCCCTGGCCCAAGACAATGGGCCGTTTCCTGTCAATAAAATCAATATTAATCCAATGATTTGGGTGGCTTTAAGCATTTTTAATAAACACAAATCCCTTTGTCCGTCCGGTTTCCGGATCAACGGTCTTGGAAGTCATTGTTTCCTGTTCTTCGGGAGAAAGCTCGTCCGCATGACACACCGACAATTTCCAGGTGGGCTTGGAGCGGTTATGCACTTTGGCCACCGGCTCCTGCCCCAAGAAGCATCCCTTGGTATAAGAAACAAAATCATATTCATGCACGTTGAGGACCATTTCATCCGTATAATCGGCCCCCTGCAGGGGAATGCCATGTTTTAACCGGAAAAGATCAGACTCATCATTAGAAACTGTCTGTGTCAGTATGCGTGAGGTCAAAATCATCCGTCCGGCGTTTTGCGGGATGGTGAAATCTCCTTCCCGCGCGGGAGCATTCCCGTCTAAATCGAAATACGCGTTTAAATCCACGGGCTCGAACATGGTTTTATTAAGCCGCGCGTATTTATCCGCGTGCGCTTTCAATGGTCCCCAGGCGCACGGGGCAATGGCCAATAAAAATCCATCCTCCCCGCCGCGGACCTGGTCAAACGTGGCAATAATGCGTCCGTGCAGGTTTAAAAAAGCATTGTGCGGTTTATCCAAAGAATTGGAAGTCAGCCCGTTTAAGAATCTTTCCGCGTTTCCCTGCGCGCGGACAATGGTTTTATCCAACCGGTAGATTCTCATAGTTTGGCAATTTTCTTCGCCAAGTCCACGGCCTGGTCC
>JACQQW010000188.1 GCA_016206745.1 Candidatus Omnitrophota bacterium
CATTCATAGGGTATACTTTATCTATGTTCCGAAAACAGGTTTTTTATTATTGGATTATATGGGTATTAATTTCTCCGCCTTGTTTTGCCCAAAACAGAAATGAAGTGATTAATCTTGCCATGGACCAAATGCAGGAACGCAGGGCAGCCATCAATGCCCTGCTGGATTCCATGGAAGTGGAAGAAACTCCCCCTAACCCGCTCTTTGAAAAACAGAGGGGGAATGTCACCGCGTCCCCCCCTCTTTTTTATAAAGAGGGGGCTGGGGGGAGTTTAAAAACAACCATACACGGTGAAGTGCGCACCTCCGCCGGCATCAATTCTGATGGCGAGGGAGTGTTCACCCGCGCCAATTTTGATTTGAACGAACGGAACTGGAGGATGCTCTCCAGCGACGGGCTAAATCGCCGGACCAATACGTATGACCCGGCGCTTTATTCCCGGGTCAAAGTGGTAATGGATGCGGCCGTGGCTTCCTCAGTGTCGACGCATTTGAACATCACCGCTGATCCCTGGAGTTATACCGGCAAAACCAGGGAAGAAATGGTCACGGATTCTTTTGGAGACAGAATCAAGGTCCAATATTACGCGTGGGGCAATGTGCCCTTTACGGTCAATCGCTCATTTAGGACATTGCTTTTGGGGGATGGGTTTAATACGCCTGAAATCAAGATCAAAAAAGGTGTGGTGCCGGCCTCTATTTTAAGGACCACTTTTGGCTCCACGTTTACGACTCCCGATATGAAGGTGGAATATACATTTTTTCCTTTACGGGAAGCCTGGGTCGATATAAAACCCTCGGACAATGTGAAATTGAAAGTTTTTCCGATAGGATACGAAGATCAGGCCTTGACCACGGACGATCCTTTACGGCTTTCCAATAACAGGGCATGGTGGGAAGAAAGCCCCTGGATCAGGGACTGGACGCAGGGGACGCTCAATACGGGCGCGAATCCTTTGGATTTTACCAAAGGCCAATGGGACCGTTCCCTGGCCTTCTTTACCCGCGACAGCGACGGCCAGCGTTTGACGGCTTTGCGCGGCGTTTCGGTTGATATGAATCCGGTCGGGGAAACTTCTTTAAAGGCCGCCATAGCCTCGCCCAAGACATTGTGGCAGGAATATAGGGAAGTCACCGCGGTGCCGGCGAGCATGCGGGTCAAGCACTTCCTTGATGATAAAGTTTATGTGGGGGGTGTCGCCAACGCGCACCAGGGATTTGTCAACGGAGAAAAAGACGCGGAAAATTATGTGGGCGGCTTTGACGCCGGCATTGTCCCCTTTGACGGGCTTGAACTCAGCGGCCAATACAGCCGGTCTAAAAGCCATTATGACCAAACCAATGCGTCATTTGCCAGCAAGAAACAGGGAAACGCGTATATTGTTTCCCTGGAGGCGGCTTCCAATCCTGTGGATGTGCTCAACAAGGATTATTTTGGCCTGACCCCGGCCCAGAAAACCGATGGTTTCTACAAAACCAAATTATTTTGGGCCAGGATGGACGAGAAATTCGAGTCTTCGCTGTCGAATTACCATGAGACCCGCGATGACAATTTCGGCAGCCGGCATTTGAGTTTTTATCCGGGGACTTATCAATATTTGCCGGGCATTAAGCCTGGCCCCACGGAAGATGATCTGGCCCCCATTGCCCTGGGCAATGGCCTTGATTATGGCCGCTCCGTGATCGGCTGGCGCGCGGACACAAGGGCGTTGGAGGGGCGGCTCAAAGGCCTCAATGATGTGCGCCGGGTCATGAGCAATAAGGAAAAACACTTGGAAACCGAGGCCCGCACGCAATGGGATTATGAATTGACCTCCCGCTTAAGGACCAAGGCGCTATTTGTCTGGGACGCCCTGCCCAAGACCCGGGCGGAGCTGGATCCCTTTGTTGTCAGCGGGGACACGGGAGAACCGTTGATCAATACGGCCGTGCGGCCGGACAAAAACCCAAGCGTTTCCACCGGTTCTTTGGGGGCGCGGTATCAAATGAGCGATTGGGCCGCCATTAACGGCGTCTGGGAATACACCAATGATTCGAGAGCGGCAACCGACAATTTTCCAAACGGGATCCTTAATGACGCGAGTTTCGCGACCTATACCGAAAACGGCAGGATATACCGCAAGGTGTTGCCGTTTTTATACGACCAGGGGTATTTTGACCAGCCGCCTTATGATTATTTTAACATTTTTAAGACAGGTTTGGAGCTGACCCCCAATGAACTATGGCATATTTACCTGGATTATACCCGCAACCCCAATAAATTCGCCGGCAATGTCGATGATAATATGAACCATTACGGGATTGAGGCGGATTTTTCACCGACGAAAAGGCTGGGGTTTTTCGCGCGGTACACATTGTCGCGGGGGTATGATATCGACCGTTTGGTCTATGACAATTTGCTTGATTATAAGGATTATTACAATTTCTTTTTTGAGGCCCGCTGGCTCCCGGAACAGGACACCACGCTTTCCCTGCGATACGGCGTGGGGCCTTATTATGACGCGCAAGTGGTCAATGCCAACCCGTATTTGACCTATTACACCTCGCCGGTCCTGCAGATCCAGCACATTTTGCGGTTGACGTATCAGAAGAAATTCTAAAATAATTAAGGGGACGCGTAACTAATTCGGGGACATGTACGGTTTCTGTACGTGTCCCCGAATTAGGACTAATTACTGGTTCCACAGCAGATTCCGTAACAGGCAACATCATCACCTGCGCCCCAGCAATGCCAGCTTTTGGCGGTCCCCCCATTGCTTGCGTTGGGATAAGCCGCGTTGGAATTTTGATCAAAATGTTCAATAGTGCCGCCTCCGGTCAGAAATTGTCCGGGGGCGCAATTTTGTGAATCCACGATTTCGCCCCCATAATTAACGACCGGGTTTCGCCTTACAGTGCATTGAAGGTTGGATCCCGTCAGAGGCGCGCAACAAACGGCAAAACATATGGTATTGTCGTTTTCTCCATAACAATGCCAGCCCACGGGGGTTTGTCCGTCTGAGGCCTGGTTTTGCCATCCTTGAGGCGTCCATGATCCATCATTGACCGGATAAGCGAAATTTCCGTTGCCGTTAGAATGCATTCCCCCTCCGGTCAAGACCTCTCCGGGATTGCAGTTGGCCTGGGTTTCTTCCCCTCCCACGACCGCGCGCACAACGCATTGCTGCACGGGCAAAGAGGAGGGACAGCAGACGGCATAACATTCGATATTATCGTCTTCCCCAAAACACCGCCACCTGGTGGCGCCTGTTCCGCTTATACACTGACCACTGTTGTTGGAGGGGCAATCCCAATTCGCGTTTCTGTCATTTGGAAAATCCCTTTCCCGCACGCCTCCCCCTGTGGCGATTTCCCCTGGTAAACAGGAGGGACTATAGACTTGGTCAGATCCAATGGCAGAACGGACAATGCATTGAATGGGGGCAACCACGCACGTCTGGCTGAGCGGGTCGCAGGTTTGATTGCCGGGGCAGCCGCAGTCTTGGCAGCAGGTGGTTTGGTTTTCACCATTATTGAGATTATTGCATTGGCCGTCACCGCAGGATGATTCGCATTTACCGGTGTTCGTGCCGCAGAGTTGCATGCCTGTGCAGGAACAGCCTGTAAAACTGCCGCAGTTGCAGTCTGTTGCGCAGGTATTGCAGTCTTCGCCGAATTGCGGTTCACAAAATTCATGGCCTGGCGCGCCGCAGGTGGCTATGCAGGTGCCGGTGGCGGCATTGGTTGTGTCGCACATTTGTCCCGTGGGACAGGCGCAGTCTACGCAACAGGTGTTTTGGTCCTCACCGAATTCATTTTGGCAGCCGTCCACGCCGCAGGTATTGACGCACGTGGCAGTGGGCAGGTCACACTTTGTGTTGGTTCCGCAGGGACAGTCCGCGGCACAGGTGGCGCAATTTTCCCCAAATTGGGGCTGGCAGACGCCCGCGTCCCCCGGTCCCGCGCCCGGGTCACTGCCGCACGTAGGCACGCACATATTCCCTTCAGGCCTGTGCGCGGGTTCGCAATACCCTTCGCATTTTTGTTCCGGATTGACCGTACTGCACTCGGCAAGCAGGCCCACCAATGTTATATCCACGTCATCCAATAATTCCGTCCCATCACCGGGACAGGTGGTGGCGTTTGTAATGCCGCGGCGGCATTGCGGCGTGCAGTCGCGGTCGCCGTCGCCATCGGTGGTGTCCTGCTGGCAGACCTGCACATTTTGAAGGGCCCCGCAGTTAAATTGAAAAACCCTGTCTCTCACATTGTCAAGAGGGGTCCCGCTGCCGCATACATGGAACCCCGCGGGGATGCCGTCTGTTGCCGGCTGGGGCGCGCTGGCCGGGGATCGCCAGCAAACAGAATTGCTGCGCACGGGCTCGGTGCAGCACGCAGGATCCACTTCGCATTTAAGACCAAAATCGCACCCGGCCGGGGTGGAATTTTTGCTGTAAACCCTTTCGGTTTTTTTACACCCGCTGGCCCCGCAAGAACCGGGGACCCAGGTAAACGTGCAGGGGGGAAGATCAATGTTGACGTCCTGCGGTTCGATCAAATGATCGTCCGTTGATTCCTGGACGCTGTGGCTCCAGAGTTTAAAATGGGCCTGGATGGAGCGCAGGACATAAGGTCCCCCAACAATAATGCCGGTGATGACCAAAACGGCAATGGCGGCTAGTTCAATGGTGGATTGGCCTTTGTGCACTGGACGCATACCTAATAAAAGTATATACTATGGCAACTCGTTAAGCAACAAGAAAGCAAAGGCGCCTATTATCATAAAACTTGTTTATTTTTTATTGATTATGCCTGCCTTTCTGGTGACCATAACAGGTCATGCGCAAGAGGCAGTTCCTTTGATCAGGGCCGCCATCGAAGTCAATGCCGTGCGCCTCATCCTTAACGATGAGCACAGGGATGGGGTGGATTGGGAAGCCATTGTCTCGGATTTTCACACCCTGCAATTAAAGAAAGAAGACAATCCTGTTTGGGCGGACAAGAAATACAAAATCAGCGTCGGTACGGTTTCCGATGAAGATTATGCGGTGCTGCTGGAGGCTTTGGATACGGTCGGCAAGATGACCCAGGCCGCTCAACCGCCTGTGATCATCGAGGCGGACAAAAAACAAGGCTTGAATATGGCCTTTGCCGGGCATAAGAACGACGGCCATGTCCGCGCGGACCTGCTGTTGACCCATACGTCCACCGGTGGACCCGAATTGCGCCTGGAGCCGTTTATCGGCATGGTTTTAAAAGACGGCGGTAACCCGGTGATAACGACGCTTAAAACCCAGACGGATGTGCCGCTTAAAGATAACATGACCATCGTCCTTGGCGGGATCATTTCTGAACAGGAAATCACCAAAACACATAAGTTCCCTCTTTTGGGTAATTTGCCGATTGTGGGTCTGGTGTTCCGCAGCCAGGGACGTTTAGTGGAAAGGACCGAGACGGTCATTTTTTTAACTGTGCGATTTAAAACGGCGCAGACATTTGAAAAATGAAAAAATCGTGCTTGATTTTACTTCTGGTTTTACACGGCTGCGCCGGCCGCGGGCCTTATGTGCCGTCCGCTGTTTCCTCCGGCGTTCCTTTAAGCGCCATATGCGCGCGGTACAATGTCAGCTGGCAATGGGACGGCGTTACTCAAGTCGTTATTTTGGAATATAAAGGCAATAAGGCCAAGGCATTAGTCGGCAGCAATGTGGTTGTGGTGGGCAAGGAAAAGATCGCCTTGAGCCTTCCTTTACACCGGAGCAACAGCGCCATTTATGTGCCGGAAGATTTTGAGGCCAAGGTGCTTGCCCCTTTTGGGATAACTCCGGGTGTGCCCGGGGCCAAAGTTGACTGGTCGCGTTTAAAAATCCGCACTGTTATTCTTGATCCCGGCCA
Source organism: Candidatus Omnitrophota bacterium (assembly GCA_016206745.1). Lineage (GTDB taxonomy): Bacteria > Omnitrophota > Gorgyraeia > Zapsychrales > Fredricksoniimonadaceae > JACQQW01. The sequence continues at coordinate 5,875 of JACQQW010000188.1, forward strand.
CGGCGGCAAAGACCCGGGCGCGCGCGGACCTAATGGGGTCAGAGAAAAAGATGTGGTGATTGACATTGCCAAGCGGATGAAAGTTTTGCTGGAACAAGGCGGGCTGAAAGTGATCATGACCCGCAACAGCGATTATTTTATTTCCTTGGGCCAGCGCACTGAAATCGCCTCCAGGTCGGATGCGGACCTGTTTGTCAGCATCCACGCCAATTCCAACCCCGCGCGCAAGGCCCATGGCATGGAAGTTTATTACGTGAAGACCAGAGACAAACGTGACCTTGACGAAGAGCAGCGTCAAAAAAATGAAAAAATATTCACCAAAACACTCAACACCCGGTATTCCCCGCAGTTAAACGGGGTGATTGCGGACATGATGTACGCTTCCAAGACCGCGGAGTCCCTAAGATTGGCGGAACTGATCGCGCGCGACGGGTCGGCCCATGCGGACACCGCTAACCGCGGCGCGCGCGCCTGCCGGTTTTTTGTCGTCCGCAATACCTTGGTCCCGGCGGTATTGGTGGAGGTCGGGTTCTTGAGCAACCGCCGTGAAGAAAAGAAATTAAACTCTTCCTCTTACCGGCAAAGACTGGCCGAGGCCATTGTCCGCAGTATAATCAACTATGCCACCGACTAAAAAAAAGAAAGGTTCCCCTCCCCTGGCGGGAG
>JACQQW010000195.1 GCA_016206745.1 Candidatus Omnitrophota bacterium
GATGAAGGGGGGCGCATGACTTTTGTTTTTGTAGTCGACGCCTTCCCCACTGTTTCCGAAACTTTTATCCTCAATCAAATCACGGGATTGATCGATTTAGGCCACGAGGTCTTGATTTTTTCCGCGGCCAGGCCGGATGAGCGGGATTTTCATGACGATATCCGCGCCTATGACCTTTTGAAAAAGACGTATTACCATAATGACCGGCCCGGTAAACTTATGCGGATTTTGTGGGGCCTGCTTTTAATTATTTTGTACGGCCCCCGGAATCCCAAGGCCGTACTCAATTCCCTGAATTTTTTCAAATACGGAAAAGAGGCGCTGTCTTTGACCTATTTTTACAAGGTGATGTTATTTTTAGGCGTCGGCAAGATCGATATTATTTTATGCCATTATGGGCCCAACGGCAATTTCGCGGTATTGATGAAGGAATTGGGCATCAAGGGTAAATTGGTGACCATGTTCCATGGCTATGATATACGCCGGGGCATTGAACACGGCGGTAAAATTTACGCGCCTTTATTCCAACAGGGCGATGCTTTTTTGAGCATTTCCGACTACAACTACAAACATCTAGTTGAGTTCGGGGCCCCGGTCGAAAAGATCCACGCGCATCCCGTGGGTATTGATTTGCAGCGGTATGTGTTCTCCCCGCGCCATCCGCCGGAGGGGCCAATCAAGATTTTGACCGTCAGCCGCCTGATCAAAGAAAAAGGGATGGCGTATGGGCTTGAGGCCATCCATAAATTGATCCATGAGCGTGGACTGACTCATATTGAATATTGCATTCTAGGTGACGGCCCACAGCGCCAGGAGTTGGAAGCCATGGCTGAACAATTCGGGCTTAAGGGCAAAGTTTATTTCTTAGGCTATCAGATCCAGGCAGGCGTGATCAAAATGCTTCAGCAGTCGCATATATTTTTTCTGCCCAGCGTGGCGGAGGCCCTGCCCGTGGTGCTGATGGAGGCGCAGGCCGCCGGCATTCCCGTGGTGGCCACCCATGTGGGCAGCGTCGCTCAGGTGATGGCGGACGGCCGGTCCGGTTTCCTGGTGCCTGCGATGGACGTCAACGCCATGTGCGACAAATTGGAATATTTGGTCCGCAATCCGGGCCAATGGGCCGCCATGGGGACGGCGGGGTGTCAGCATGTGCAGGAGCGTTATGATATTAAAAAATTAAATCAACGGTTGGTGGACCTATGCCAGGGGCTTCTGCGATCGTAAGCGTTGTGATCAGCACCTATAACCGCCGGGATAAACTTAAAAGGGCGGTGACCAGCGCGCTCAATCAAACTGTGCAGGAATTTGAATTGATCGTAGTGGACAATGCTTCCACCGATGCGACGGAAGAAATGGTTAAAAGCATTAAAGACCCGCGCTTGCGTTATATCAAACATGAGACCAATAAAGGAGGCCCGGCCGCCCGCAATACAGGCATCAGGGCGGCGCAAGCCCCATTGATCGCTTTGCTCGACGATGATGATGAGTGGTTTGCCCAAAAATTGGAAAAACAGGTCCAAAGAATCAAACAAGCCCCGGACAAAACCGGTTTAGTGTATGCAGGAACGGAAATTTATGACGAACATAAACGCCATGTTCAACAGGTCAACCGCCCGCGATACCGCGGCAATGTTTACCACAGGCTCTTGTTGAGCACGATTTTAGGCAGTGTCAGCAGTGTTTTGATCAAGCGGGAATGTTTCGACAAGGCGGGCCTGTTCGATGAGCAGTTGACCAGTTGCCAGGATTGGGACATGTGGCTGCGTATCGCGCAATATTTTGAATTCGATTTTGTGGATGAGACCCTGGCCAGGATCAACATGCACGGCGAACAAATCTCCACCAATTTCGCGGCCCTCATCCCCGGGCGCAGCCGCATGGTGGCCAAACACGAACAAGAGTTTAAGCAGCATCCCGAAATCTTCGTGGTCCATTTAAAAAGGCTGGGCAAGCTGCATTTCATCAATGGGACGTGGCGTCAGGGCTTTGACTGGTTCAAAATGGCAATTGTCGTGCGTCCCTTGGAACTGGTCAAGATCCTGGCCTGGTGTGTGATTGAATTGCCCATAGTTAAATTCTGTTCTCCAACTAAGAATTTTAAAAAATATACGGGCTAATATGACATTGCTGGAACAATTTCTTTACCGCATCGATCCCCAGACCAATGCTATTATTTTAATGTACCATGGCTTTACTGATGAGGCCGGCCATGAA
>JACQQW010000196.1 GCA_016206745.1 Candidatus Omnitrophota bacterium
ATACAGAGGTGGAGCGCCGGGCCTGGGGCACTGCGGCAACCATCGCGGTTTCCATTGCGCGCGGCGCTGATATCGTGCGCGTCCATGATGTCTGCGCCATGAAGCAGGTGGCCGTAATGACGGATGCGATTGTGCGCAGAGGGGGGAATTAAAAATTTTATGATCTTCCCTATCGGGTCCATTGCCCAAATTGCCAAGTCGTTGATTGAGATCATGATCTTGTGGGCGGTGTATTACCGCGTTTTATTGTTTTTTGAGGGGACCCGCGCGTTTCAGGTGCTTAAAGGCATCGCCTACTTGACCATTGCGCTGTTGGTTTCGCAGGTGTGCGGGTTCGAGGTGCTCAATTGGCTGTTAAAGAACTTTTTTTCCATATGGATCATCGTCATTGTGGTGATTTTTCAACATGAACTGCGTTCCGGCCTGGCCCGGCTTGGCCAGCAGCATTTATTCAGCATTTCTTTAGGTGAAGTTGAAATTAAAAAATTGATCGAAGAAATTGCGGATGCGGTTTACAGGCTGTCCAAATATAAAATTGGATGTTTGATTGCCCTTGAACGGGAAATGAAATTAAGCCTTTATATTGAAAGCGGGGTCGCCCTGGATGCCAAGGTCTCATCGCCGTTGGTGCAGAGCTTGTTTATGAACACATCGCCTTTGCATGACGGGGGGATGGTCATACGCGGCGAGCGCATCGAGGCTTCCTCCTGTTTGTTCCCGTTGTCGGAAAACCCTTCGGTGAGCAAGACCGTCGGCACCCGTCACCGGGCGGCCTTGGGTTTAAGCGAGCAAACCGATGCGCTGATCGTGCTGGTTTCCGAACAGAGCGGGGACGTGAGTTTGGCCTTTGAAGGCCGGTTTATCCAGGCGTATAATCAGGAGCATTTTGTAAATCTTTTAAGGGAATTGTTGGTCCCGGCAAAGGCCAAAAAACAAGAAAATCGCCTTCGGCGATAACTTTAAGCGATTTTCAGTCCTTTAGGAAATTATATAATTTCCTAAAGGGTCAAAAAATAAGCAATGAAACAATGGCTTAAATCCAATTGGGTCTTGAAAGTGATCGCTTTGTTCCTGGCGGTGATCACCTGGGTCTATGTCAAAGGCGGGCCGTAATGCCTAAACTGGGGGTCAATATTGACCATGTGGCGACATTACGCCAGGCCCGGCGGGAACAAGACCCGGACCCCATCCTTGCCGCCTGCATTTGTGAACAGGCCGGGGCGCACAGCATAGTGGCGCATGTGCGGGAAGACCGGCGCCATATGCAAGACCGCGATATTTTAATATTGCATAAAACAATCAAAACCAGGTTTAACTTGGAGATGTCCCTGCGGCCGGACATTGTGGACATTGCCTGCGCCGTAAAACCCCAGCAGGCGACCATTGTGCCTGAAGGGCGCCTGGAAATCACCACCGAAGGCGGATTGGATGTGGTCCGGCACCGTGGCCGGTTAAAAAAAGTCTGCGGGCAATTGCAAAAGAACGCCATAACTGTCAGTCTATTCATTGCCGCGGATACAAAGCAGATCGAGGCGGCGCATGACTTGGGAATAAGGGTGATTGAGCTGCATACCGGCGCCTATGCCCGTGCCTGCGTCAAACGGGACGGGGCCGGGGAACTAAAAAAAATATCAACGGTGTGCGCTTTTGCCCGCAAGCTGGGAATGACCGTCAATGCCGGGCACGGGTTAAATTACAGCAATGTCCGTCCCATTGCCCGTATTGAGGGTATGGAAGAGTTGAATATCGGTCATTCTATCATTTCCCGGGCTGTGTTCACGGGACTGGAGGCGGCGGTCAAAGAAATGCTTGGATTGCTTTCCTCCTCTTTTGTTCAAAGAGGGGGTTAGGGGGAGTTTTTATGATTCTCGGCGCCGGGATCGACATCATAGAAATCGACCGCATTCAAAGGGCCATTGAACGCTGGGGCGAAGATTTTTTAAACCATGTCTTTACTCCGCAAGAGATTGCCCACGCTCAAAAATATAAATTCCCTTATCCCCATTATGCCGGCCGTTTTGCCGCCAAAGAAGCGGTCTTTAAGGCCCTGGGGAACGCGCAGGTGACATGGAAAGATTTAAATATTGTTAATGACCCGCAGGGTAAACCTTATTGCGAGATCCGCAATCATGATTTTTACCACACTATTTTTCTCACCATTTCCCATTCCAGAGACTATGCGGTTGCGACAGCCATTGTTGAGGCGTAATGGACCTGTCTGAATTAACAGGCAATACAATAAGGCATCCATGGGAAGTGGCCAGGGTGCATGCCTTAAAACGTATTTTGGATCATTATGGATTGTTAAAGAATAATTTTTCCTATTTGGATGTAGGCTGCGGTGATGCATTTGCCCTGAGTTATTTGCTGGATGGTCATCTTTCCACAAGAATGGATGGCATTGATATCCATTTATCTGCTGTACAAGCCGAAGAATTTTCCAAAAATCGTCCGTATGTATCTTTATTCAATACTTTTGAAGCATTAAGTAACAGGTCTTATGATATTATTTTTATGTTGGACGTGATTGAGCATGTCCAGGAAGACCGGGACCTGGTCAAAGACATCATCCGTAAACATCTTAATACAGGAGGTCATTTAGTCATAACGGTCCCGGCGGTCGATTGGTTATTTTCGCGGCACGATACATATTTAGGCCATTACCGGCGATATACGAAAAAAAGCCTGCGTGCCTGTTTGAACGGTTTGGGAACAGCAGAAGCCGGCCATGGATTTTTATTTGCTTCTTTGCTGCCGGTGCGTTTTTATGAGTGGGGTCTTGAGAAAATCATTGGGCATAAATCAGGAACTCAGGGCGCTGGTCATTGG
>JACQQW010000191.1 GCA_016206745.1 Candidatus Omnitrophota bacterium
GCCCTGCCCGCGGCCCCTGGCGGTGTAACGGATGGGCACTTCTTTGATGGAGATGCCTTTTTTCAACAGTTTGATCGTCATTTCGGTCTCAAAAGCAAAATTGCGGGAGGTGATCTCAATTCCTTGGATGGCATCGCGTGTAAATACCTTATAACAGGTGTTGATGTCCGTCAGGCGCACGCCCCACAACAGGGAAAATGTCCAATTGGAAATCACATTGGCCAGACGGTTGATCCACTGCATGCCCTCAATGGTCCCCAAAAACCTGGAGCCATAAACTACCTGTGCCTGTTCTTTTAAAATAGGAAGCAATAATTGTGGATATTGGCTGGGATCATACTCCCAATCCGCGTCCTGGATGAGGATAATATCGCCGGACGCCTCCCGGATGCCGCGCAAAAGCGCCGCGGTCTTTCCCGCATTGGGCTGATCGAACACTTTGACTTGGGCAAAACGGCGCAGGACTTCTGCGGTATTATCCCTAGATCCGTCATTGACCACGATGATTTCTTTCAAGACCCCTTGAGGCAAAACCACGGCCTGGACTTTATCCAGCAAAGGCCCTATGGTGTCTTGTTCATTATAAGCAGGGATGATAACGGAAAGCCGCATGCCTATTCCTTATAATGGTTGGTCATGGGCAGGCGCCAATCCTTGCCGAAAGCGCGGGCGGTGATCTTGACGCCCGGGGGGGCCTGGCGGCGCTTATATTCATTGGCATCCACCAGCTTGATTGTCTTTTGAATGTATTGAAGCGGCAGTTGGCCTTCAGCGATGTGCGCGGCGCCGTGGTGTTGTTCAATATACTGGGACAATACCTGGTCTAAATCTTCATACGGCCCCAACGTTTCTTCATCCGTTTGGGCGTGGCGCAATTCCGCGGACGGGGCGCGCAGGAGAATGCTTTTAGGGATGGGCGGATTGCGTTCGGCAGCATTGCGCCAGCGGCACAAGGCATAGACCCGGGTCTTAAAAATGTCTTTTAAAGGCGCGAAACCGCCGGACATATCGCCGTACAGGGTGCAATAACCGACCGCCATTTCGCTTTTATTGCCGGTGGTCAGGACCAGCCAGCCGAACTTATTGGCAAAGGCCATTAAAAAAACCCCTCTGATACGGGCCTGGAGATTTTCCTCAGCAATGTTAGGTCCAGTGGCGGTAAACCAGGGTCCCAATAATTTTAAGAATTGTTTTAATACCGACTTAATGGGGAGTTCAATGAATTCAATCCCTAAGTTCCCGGCTAAAACCCGCGCGTCCGACCGGGTGGCTTTGGCATTGTAAGGCGACGGCATGGAAACACCCATCACATTTTCTTTGCCCACGGCATCAACCGCAATGACCGCCACCAGCGCGGAATCAATGCCGCCGCTTAAACCCAGCGCCACTTTGCCAAACCCATTTTTATGCGCATAGTCGCGGGTCCCCATGACCAGCGCCTGGTAAATTTCCTCGTCCTCCGGCAATACGGGGGCCACGGCATGGCCTGCCTTGGCAAGATCAAGGACCAAAAGCTCCTCGGTAAATTGTTTCGCCCGAGCCAAAAGCTCACCCTGGGGTGAAACGGCCATACTGGCCCCGTCGAACACCAACTCATCCTGCCCGCCCACCACATTGGCATACAGGACAAAGATTTTATGTTCTTTGGCCCGCCGTTTTAATAAATCTTCCCGCACCTTCAGTTTGCCCGTCTCATAGGGAGAAGAAGAAATATTCACCAGGACTTTAGCGCCGGCCTTAGTTTGTGCGGTATGGACGTTGCCGTCGATCCAAATGTCCTCGCAAATATTGACCCCCACGCGCACGCCTTTAATGTCAAAAACGCCGCTGTTGCCCCCGGGAGTAAAATAGCGTTTTTCATCAAACACCCCGTAATTGGGCAGCTCCCGTTTATGGTAAACATCCTTGATCACTCCATCGCAAATCAAGGCCGCGGCATTATAGATCTTTCCCGTGCCGTCGCTGTCGACAAAACCCACAATGGCGCTGATGCCATGCACCTTTTTGGCCAAAGCGTTGAGGGTTTTTATATTGTTTTCAACAAAATGGGCCTTAAGCAGCAAATCTTCCGGCGGATAACCGCAGACCGCCAATTCAGGAAAGACCACCACATCCGCATTGCTTTCGTCGTAAGCGC
>JACQQW010000192.1 GCA_016206745.1 Candidatus Omnitrophota bacterium
CAAAAAATAAAAAACCAATCACTTTAATGTTCATAAAGTTCCGGCCCCCATTTGCCCTGCGCTTTTAGCACCAGTTCCACCACTTCCCGGACAGCCCCTTCTCCGCCGCGGCGCCTGCTTACATAATCCGCCGCCTGCTTGATTTCAAAGACGGCATTGGCCGGCGCTGCTGCGAAACCGGCCCGTTTTAAAATCACCAAATCCGCCAGGTCGTCCCCGATAAAACACACATCTTCATCCCGGACGCCAAATTCTTTAAGCATCTGTTCATACGCCGCGGTCTTTGGATATGCCCCGATAAAGGCCTTGTCAATCTGCAGGTCCTCCACCCGGTATTTGACCACTCCGGACAGGCGGGCCGAAATGACCGCGGTCTTGATGCCGGCCTTGCGGATAAAAACAATGCCGGACCCGTCCTGCACGTCGAAATTCTTGGTTTCCACCCCGTTGGCATCGGTGATGATACGCCCGTCGGTCAAGACCCCGTCGACATCCATGGCCAATACTTTGATCCGGCGCAACGCATGTTCCATCAAACCAGACCCGCCTTGAGCAAATCCTGCACGTCCACCAACCCCACCACTTTATTGGCCTTGTCCACCACGGGCAATTCATCGATATTTTTGGTCTTTAAAATATCAAAGGCCTGGGCAGCCAGCTTGTCTTTGGTCACCGTGGCGGCTTTACGCGTCATCACATCGCCCACCGGCGCGGTCAATATGTCCGCCCCTGCTTCCAAATGCCGGCGCAAGTCCCCGTCGGTAAAGATCCCCGCCAAACGGTCCTGCCCATCCACGACGCAGGCACAGCCGCTGCGCGCCCTGGTGATCGCCAGCAGCACATCTTTAACTTTGGCCTGGGCCTTGACTTTGACCAGGGCCGGGCCGGTGCGCATGATGTCCTCGACTTTCAACAATAAACGCCGCCCCAAAGAACCGCCCGGATGGTTAAAAGCAAAATCTTCTTTTTTAAATCCCCGCCGGTCGATCAAACACGCGGCCAGGGCATCCCCCAACGCCAGCGTTGCGGTGGTCGATGCCATGGGCGCCAATCCCAAAGGGCAGCCTTCTCTGGCCACACCGGTATTGAGCACAATGTCGCTGTATTGGGCCAAAGAAGACTTAGGATTGCCGGTCATGGCAATGGTCCGGGCCCCGATTTTCTTGATCAGCGGCAGGAGCCGCACGGTTTCTTCGGTTTCCCCGCTTTGGGAAAGAACGATCAAAATGTCCTTGGGCGTCACCTGCCCTAAATCGCCGTGAACGGCTTCCGCGCTGTGCACAAAGACGCTGGGCGTTCCCGTCGAGGAAAAGGTCGCGGCAATTTTGCGGCCGATAATGCCGGTCTTTCCCATGCCGCAGACCACCACGCGGCCCGCGCACCGGGCAAGCACATCCACTGCGGCGGAAAAATTCCCATCCAGGTTTTTCAACAGGCCCTTGACTGCCCGGGCCTCGATATTGATCACTTCTCTGGCACGTTTGAGCATATTATTTCACTTTTTAACTATCTTATCTATCGCCATCAATTCTTTGATCAAATTTTCCACCTTGTTCAATGGCAGCATATTGGGCCCGTCGGACAAGGCCTTGGCCGGATCAGGGTGCGTTTCCAGAAAAACAGCATCAACGCCGGCCGCAACGGCGCAACGCGCCAACAGCGGCACATATTCACTGTCTCCGCCGGAGGCATGGCCCAGGCCGCCCGGTTTTTGCACGCTATGGGTGGCATCAAACACCACCGGATAACCGGACTTGCGCATCATGGCCAGGCCGCGGAAATCCGACACTAAAGTATTATACCCGAAACTGACCCCGCGTTCAGTCAAAAGTAAATTACGGCTTCCCGCCTCTTCCATTTTCTTAATGATGCCGGACACGTCCCACGGCGCCAAAAACTGCCCCTTTTTCACATTTACGATTTTACCGGTCTTGGCCGCGGCCGTGATCAGGTCGGTCTGGCGGCATAAAAAAGCCGGGATTTGGATAATGTCCAGTACTTCGGCGGCAAGTTTGACTTCCTCTATGCTGTGCACATCGCTTAAAACCGGCACTTCCAATTTTGCCTTGATCTGCGCCAATACTTTTAAGCCCTCGATAATGCCGGGGCCGCGAAAGGCATGGACCGAGGTGCGATTGGCTTTATCATAGCTGGCCTTAAACACAAAGGCGATCTTCAAGCGGCGGGTGATTTCTTTTAATTTTTGGGCGATGCGCATGGCGCCCTGCGGGGACTCAATGACACAGGGCCCGGCGATAAGCACAAACGGATGCCCGCCGCCAAAATGCACCTGGTTATTTAATTTGACCGCTTTAAACATTCCTCCACCCTTTGCAGATCTTCCGGCGTGTCAACGGCCATGGACTCATGCTGTGTGACCACGGTCTTGATGCGGTGTCCTTTTTCCAGGATCCGCAATTGCTCCAATTGTTCCGTGCTTTCTAAAATCGATTTTGGCCAAGTGGTGTACTGCAATAAAAATCCTTTGCGGTACGCATAAATGCCCAGATGTTTATACCGCTTCATCCCCGGCACTGTTTGGGCATTGCGATTATATGGGACCGGCGCCCTGGAAAAATACAAGGCGGTCCCCTGTTCATCGACAACGCATTTTACCACATTAGGGTTGGTAAATTCCTCGTCAACGGTGATTTCTTTGACCACCGTCCCCATGGGACAATGCGGGTCGTTTTTTAAAAGCACGACTAAATCATCGATGGTCCCGGGATCAATAAAGGGTTCATCCCCCTGGATGTTGACAACCACATCAAATGCCAATTCCCTGACCGCCTGCGCGATGCGGTCCGACCCTGAAGGGTGGTTTGGGTCCGTCATCACGGCTTTGGCGCCAAAGCCGGTTGCCGCATCCAACACATCTTTATGGTCGCAGGCAATCAGCACATCATCCAATTGCCGGCATAGCCTGGCTTTTTCCCACACATGCTGGACCATCGGCTTGCCGGCGATTTTAGCCAGCACTTTTGCCGGAAACCGCGTGGAGGCAAAACGCGCGGGAATGACGCCGATGGCCGTCATGACGCCTCGACCGCCTGCTTCAACTCCTCCAGGCTGATGGCCACTGCCCCCATTTTACCGACCACCACTCCGGCGGCATAATTGGCGATGTCCGCGGCATGGCGTTTGTCCGCGCCGGCGGCCAAACCCAAAGAAAACACCGAAATGACCGTGTCCCCGGCCCCGGAAACATCAAAAACTTCCCGGGCCCGGGTCTGGACCGCAAATGGCTCCCGGTTATGTTCAAACAAATACATGCCCTGCTCGCCTAAAGTAATGAGCAAAGATTCAATGCCCAAATAAGCCAACAGCCCGCGGCCATTGGCCTCAATCTCTTCTTTTTTGTCCAATTTCACCGAACGTATGCCGAAGGCCTTGCGGGTCTCCTCGGAAATGGCCTTAAGCGCCGTTTCTGCTTCCCTTTTATTAGGGGTAATGCCGGTGACCTGGCCATAGGCCCGCAAATCTTCCAGCTTGGGATCCACCACCACCGGGATTTTGTATTTCAACCCCAGTTCATGGATTTCGGCCATCAGCCCCATGTCCACCATGCCTTTGCCATAATCGGAAATGATCACCGCCTCATAGTGGCGAAAGGTGCGCCTCACAAACGGCAGGATTTTATCTTGTTTGACTTTGTCCGGCCCGGCCTCCGAGGATGTTTCCCGATCCAGGCGGACCACTTGTTGGTGTCCGGCAATGATGCGGGTCTTGAAAATGGTGTCTATGCCGTGGTCGGCAAATATCCCCTGGGTATGAATGTCCCGGCGGGCCAGTTCTCTCTTTAAAATCCCGCCCTCAATGTCATCGCCGATCTTACCCACCAGAGTGACCTGCGCGCCCAGACTGCTTAAATTACCGGCCACATTGGCCGCCCCCCCGGGGGTATAAAAAGACTCCTCCTGCAGGACAATCGGGACCGGGGCCTCGGGAGAAATACGGCTGACACTGCCCTTGATGTACTGGTCCAGGACCAAATCCCCCATCACCAGCATCTTTTTGCCGCGGAATTTATTTATAA
>JACQQW010000201.1 GCA_016206745.1 Candidatus Omnitrophota bacterium
ATATATATGTAGTTATATTCCTATTCTTTATTGATTTCCTGCTTGGTTTCCGGAAATTTTTCCTGAAAATACTGCGTGCTCACTTCCACGCTGTCGCGCATGATCACCGGAATGCCATTGACCAGCTTACGCCCCTGGGGGGAAGAATAAAAGGCGATAAAAGATTTTAAATCCTCTTCGCTGAACTGTTTATCATACACCGGGATGAGTCGTTCAATGATTTCATCGACATTAATATTATCTTTAATTTTCTGGGCTTCGGGATTGTCCGCGGGCAAACTCTTGAGCATGGCCGCGAGGTTTTGGGTCATGGCTTCCCTGGTGCCGAACACGTCAATAAACTTAAGGATCAGTTCTTTTTTATTCCCCTTTACTTCCCCGCCCAGTGAAGCAACCGGCTGCGCCGGCTTTGGCGGGACAGGGACTGCCGTCGGCGCAAATGCCCGGCCGTCAATGTCCTGGATTTCATCGGCGTAATAGGTCATGGCCGTGCCATTGCTTTCGATCTTGACGTTCTTATCGGTCTTTTCCAAGATCTTCCCCGTCACTGTCCTGCCGTTTTTTAAGTGGATGGTTTCGGCAAAAGCGGAACCGGACAGCAGCATTACAACAATCAATATGTGTAGGGTTTTCATAAGTAATATTTTAAACCAAATGCGCATTTTAAAAAGGAATATTTGAGATAAATAATATTGTGTGTTACCATACCCGCCATGATTGATCAGATCCGCCGCAACATCGACGCCAGCCTGGCTTCTTTTTTAAATACGGTCAAAAAAGAATATAAACTGCACCTGGTTTCCCCTCTGCTGTTTGAAAGCATCAAAGAATTTACTTTGCGCCCCGGCAAACGCATACGGCCCCTGCTGCTGGTCCTCACGTATAAAGGTTATGCCCCCCGGGACAAAAAGATCGCGCGCAAATTGTACAATGCCTCCACCTGCATGGAATTCCTGCACAATTTCATGCTCATCCACGATGATATCATCGACCGTTCCAACTTGCGCCGGGGCAAAGCGACCATGCACAAGGCCTTGGAACACACGGTCAAGACCCCTGATCCAGCCAAACTGGGCATTGATCTGGGCATCATCGCCGGCGATATTGTCTATGCCCTGGCCATTGACGCATTCCTGTCCATTGATGAACCGCTGGACCGCAAAGAACGGGCGCTGAAATATTTCATCCAGACCGCGGCCTTTACCGCCATGGGCGAATTCATCGACACCGTTCACGGGGTCAGTGCCCTCAATGATGTGAATGAAAAAGACGTGTTCTTAAATTACACCCTTAAAACCGCGCGTTACACCTTTGACTGCCCCATGGTCACCGGCGCCATCCTGGCCGGGGCAGAGAAAAAAGAGGTGCGCAAAATATCCCAATTCGGCATTTTAGTCGGCCAGGCATTTCAAATCCAGGACGATATCATCGGGATTTTTGAAACGGAAGAGAAAATCGGCAAGTCGATCTTAAGCGATTTGGCCGAAGGCAAAAAAACCCTGCTGGTTTGCCATGCCAACCGGGTCTTACAAGGGAAAGCAAAGACCGCGTTCCTGAAAATATTCAACCGCCCGCGCAAGACCTTGCAGGATTTAGAGGCAATTAAGAAGATCTTTATTAAAGCGGGAAGTTTGGACTATGCCCTTGATGCGGTGGCCGTACGGCTTAAACAATCCCAACACATCCTAAATTCCCTAAAAATACACCCGCCCTATAAAAACCTGCTCGGCGGATTATTACTTAAACTTTTTACACAAAGCCAGACCATACGTAATTCTGGGGACACGTACAGAAACCGTACATGTCCCCAGAATTAGGTGCGTGTCCCCATGATTAAATCAACCGGCCGGCAATTTCGTCCAACACCAACCGCCCGCGCAAGGTTGTTTTGATCCGCCCATCATCCGCCGCCAGAAATCCGCCCTGGATCAAATCATCCATGTTTTTACGGGTGTCCGCGGGTAAATTAAAGCGCAGGTCCTTCTCTAACATAACAAGGTCAATGCCTTCATTCATGCGCAGGCCGAAGATCAGCCGTTCCAAAAA
>JACQQW010000193.1 GCA_016206745.1 Candidatus Omnitrophota bacterium
CCCATGAGAGTTCAAATCTCTCCTCCGGCACCATTTTTCCAAAATCCTTAAGGAGCCCTGTGTATGTCTGATGAGTCCGGCGTTAAAAAAAACCCTGTGATCGATGATATTGAACTTAAAGAGTGGCTGGCTTCCTTAGATTATGTGCTCTCCAGCGGTTCACCGGAAAAAGTCCAATACCTGCTGCAACAATTGCAAATCCGGGCCCAGGAAAGCGGTGTCACCCTTCCTTTTACTTATAACACCCCTTATATCAATACCATTCCCCGGGAAAAACAGCCGGCTTATCCCGGTAACCGGGAATTGGAACGCCGGATCAAATCCATTATCCGATGGAACGCCATGGCCATGGTGGTCCGGGCAAACAAAGCTGCTGATGGGATAGGTGGACATATCTCCACTTATGCCTCTTCCGCTACGCTTTATGAGGTAGGATTCAACCACTTCTTCCGAGCCCGCACTCCGGCCGGCAGCGGAGATTTGGTCTATTTCCAGGGCCATGCTTCCCCCGGCATTTATGCCCGGGCTTTTGTGGAAGGCCGCCTGAGCGAACAAAATTTGACTAATTTCCGCCGTGAGCTTCAGCCTGGCGGCGGATTATCGTCCTACCCACATCCATGGCTTATGCCCAATTTCTGGCAATTTCCCACCGTTTCAATGGGTTTAGCGCCGATTATGGGGATTTACCAGGCCCGGTTTAACCGTTATCTGGAAGACCGCGGACTAAAAACTAAGGATGATTATAAAGTTTGGGTGTACATGGGGGACGGCGAATGCGATGAGCCGGAATCTCTGGGCGCCCTGACCATGGCGTCCCGCGAAAAACTGGACAATCTCATTTTTGTCATCAATTGCAATCTCCAGCGTTTGGACGGCCCTGTGCGCGGCAATGGCAAAATCATCCAGGAATTGGAAGCCCTGTTCCGCGGCGCCGGCTGGAACGTCATTAAAGTCATCTGGGGGGAGGATTGGGACCCGCTTTTAGACGCGGATACGGAAGGGTTATTGGCCCGGCGTATGGGAGAAGTGGTGGACGGCGAATACCAGAAATATTCCGTGTCCCCGGGCAGTTATATCCGGGAAAAATTCTTCGGCATTGACCCGCGCCTGGCTGACATGGTGGCCGATTTATCCGACGAACAAATCCGCAAAATGAAGCGCGGCGGCCATGACCCGGAAAAAGTGCACGCGGCCTATAAAGCGGCCATGGAATATAAAGGCGCGCCCACGGTCGTGCTGGCGCACACCATCAAAGGCTATGGGTTGGGCGAAAGCGGTGAGGGGAAAAACATCAGCCATCAGCAGAAAAAACTCAATGAACAGGAATTAAAAGAATTCCGCACCCGTTTTAACATTCCCATCTCCGACACCGAAGTCGTCAAGGCCCCGTTTTATAAACCGGCCGATGACCTGCCGGAGATGCAATATTTACGCCAGCGCCGCGAAGCTTTGGGCGGCTCTTTGCCGTCGCGCCGCACCGAAGTAACGCCGCTTACAACCCCAGCGGAAGAACTGTTTGAAGAATTTTATAAAGGCACGGAAGGCCGCGCCGTGTCCACCACCATGGCCTATGTGCGCATTTTGGCAAAATTACTGCGCGATGGGCAGGTCGGCAAATTGATCGTCCCCATCATCCCGGATGAGGCGCGCACCTTTGGCATGGAAGGTCTGTTCCGCCAGGTCGGCATTTATTCACGCGTCGGCCAGCTTTATGAACCGGTGGATTCCGACAGCCTGATGTATTATAAAGAAGCCAAGGACGGACAGATCCTGGAAGAAGGCATCAACGAAGCCGGGTCCATTTCTTCATTCATTGCCGCCGGCACGGCTTATGCTTCGCATAACATTAATACCATCCCCTTCTACACCTATTACTCCATGTTCGGCCCTCAGCGGGTCGGCGATTTGGTGTGGGCGGCGGGAGATTTGCGCTGCAAAGGGTTTTTAGTGGGGGCCACCTCCGGCCGCACCACTTTAAACGGCGAAGGCCTGCAGCACCAGGACGGGCACACGCATTTATTGACTTCGACGGTGCCTAACCTTATTTCCTATGACCCGGCCTTTGCTTATGAAATCGCGGTGATTATCCGCGACGGCATTTACCGGATGTATGAAAAACAGGAAAGCGTCTTTTATTATTTAAGCGTGGGCAATGAAAATTATGCCATGCCGGCGATGCCTGCAGGTGTTAAAGAAGGCATTCTCCAGGGCATGTACCGCTTCAGTAAATCACAGACCAATGCCCAGCTTAAAGCGCATGTATTCGGGTCCGGAGCCATCATGAACCAGGTCCTGGAAGCGCAGAAAATATTGGAGGAAAAATACCAAGTGTCCACGGATGTCTGGTCCGTGACCAGTTACAATGAATTGCGCCGCCAAGCTTTGCGCGCGGAACGGGAAAATCTTTTAAAGGCACAAAATGCCCAAACCCCCTATGTGACGCAATTATTACAGAACGAAGGTGGTGTTTTTATCGCCGCTTCCGACTATATGAAGGCTTTGCCGGATTCCATCCGCAAATGGGTGCCGGGCCAATACACCGTGTTGGGAACCGACGGGTTCGGCCGTTCGGAAAGCCGCGAGGCCCTGCGGGACTTCTTCGAAGTGGACGCCAAACACATTGTCTGGGCCACGCTGGTCACCTTGCGCCAGGAACAAAAAATCAATGCGGAGACATTGGCCAAAGCCAAAGCAGAATTAAAAATCAATCCGGATAAATTAAATCCGATGATCTCTTAAAATATTACTTTCCCTCCCCTGCACCATATGGTGCAGGGAGGGTTAGGG
>JACQQW010000194.1 GCA_016206745.1 Candidatus Omnitrophota bacterium
CCCTAACCCTCCCCGCCAGGGGGAGGGAAACCGTATTAATGTGTCTGCGGCGCCATCGGTGCGTTTATTCGCCCGTGAAATCGGCATTGATATCGCCCAAGTCCCCGGCTCCGGCCCGGGCGGACGCATTTCCATTGATGATGTCAAAAAATACGCCAAAGCTCTCAACACTTCCCGTCCCGCAGGCACCGGGGCTGGTATTGCCGCACAGCCATTGCCGGATTTCGGCAAATGGGGCGCCGTGCGCCGCGAAGCCATGAACAATGTGCGCCGCAAGACCGCGGAACACCTTTCCCATGCCTGGCAAACTGTCCCGCATGTCACCCAATTTGACAAAACGGATATCACCGAACTGGAAAAACTGCGTAAACGTTTTTCGAACAAAGAAAAAAAATTATCCATCACGCCTTTTATCATCAAAGTCATCGCCGCGGCGCTTAAACATTTCCCTCAATTTAACGCTTCGGTGGACATGACGGCCAATGAGATCGTTTATAAAGATTATATCAATGTCGGCGTGGCCGTGGACACCGACCGCGGCCTTTTGGTGCCGGTGCTCAAAAATGTGGATAAAATGAGCATTGTGCAGATTTCCGACGAATTGACGGCAATGGCGGAGCGCGCCCGCGCCCGCAAGACCACCATGGAAGAAATGCAGGGCGGGTGTTTCACCATTTCCAATTTGGGCGGCATCGGCGGCACTTTCTTTGCCCCCATTGTCAATTGGCCGGAGGTCGCGATTTTGGGGGTTTCCCGCGGGGTCATGGAACCGGTGCACATGGAAAATCAATTCGTGCCGCGGCTGATGCTCCCCTTGTCTTTGTCCTATGACCACCGCCTCATCGACGGCGCGGACGGCGCGCGCTTCATCCGTTGGGTGGCTGACGCTATCCAACAGCCATTTCTGATCGATTTAGAAAAATAGGACCATATATGCCTCAATCAATTCAACTGGTTGTCATCGGCGCAGGCCCCGGCGGTTACGCGGCCGCGTTTTTGGCCGCGGACATCGGCATGGACGTGTGCATCGTGGAAAAAGAAGTCAACCCCGGCGGGACGTGTTTGTACCGCGGCTGTATCCCTTCCAAGGCCTTTTTGCACACGGCAAAAATCATCTCCGAAGCCAAACATGCGCGTCATTTCGGCATCGAATATAACACACCGACAATCGACATCAATAAACTACGCGACTGGAAAAAAAGCGTTGTTTCCAAATTGACCGGCGGCCTTGGCCAATTGGCCAGGGCCCGCAAGATCAAATACATCCAGGGTGAAGCCTCCTTTGTCAACTCAACCACACTTTCCATTAAAAAATCCGATGGCAGCACCGAACAATTGACATTCCGAAACGCCATTTTAGCCACCGGCTCCCGGCCGGCAACCATGCCGAATTTACCCAAATCCAACCATATCTGGGATTCCACCGCCGCGCTGGAAATGGAAGGCGTGCCCGGCACGCTGTTGGTCGTCGGCGGCGGCTATATCGGCATGGAACTCGGCACGGTCTATCATGAATTGGGAAGCAAAGTCTCAGTCGTCGAAATGACTGAAGGGTTATTGCCCGGCGCGGACCGCGATTTGGCGGATGTCTTGTATAAACGCGTCAAAGGCATGTTCGCCAAAATCATGCTGGAAACAAAGGTCGTCAAAATGGAACCAATGTCCAGCGGTATCACGGTCACTTTCGCGGGCAAAGACGGCAAAGAATTCAAAGAAGGGTTTAACAAAGTGCTGGTTTCCATCGGCCGCAAACCCAATGCCGAAAATTTAGGGTTGGAAAACACCAAAGTAAAAGTCACGCCGCGCGGTTTCGTCGAGGTCAATGGCCAGCGCCGCACCGCGGACGAGCATATTTACGCCATCGGCGACATTGCCGGGGATCCCATGCTCGCCCACAAGGCGTCCCATGAGGGCCGCGTGGCGGTGGAGGCCATTGCCGGCAAGAAAGTCGCCTTTGAACCCCAGGCCATCCCCGCGGTGGTCTTTACCGACCCGGAAATCGCCTGGTGCGGATTGACCGAACTCGACGCGCAAAAGCAGGGCAAAGAAGTGCAAGTGATCAAATTCCCCTGGGCCGCTTCCGGCCGGGCCCTGACGCTCGACCGCCAGGATGGTTTGACCAAGTTGATCATTGACTCCAAGACGGAACGAATTTTAGGGGTCGGTATTGCGGGGGTCGGCGCCGGGGAAATGATCGCTGAGGGGGTCCTCGCCGTTGAAATGGGGTCGGTCGCAAGCGACCTCAAACTCTCCATCCACCCGCACCCGACCCTGTCGGAAACCATCATGGAAACCGCGGAAAGCTTCTTCGGCCACAGCACGCATATTTACCGGCCGAAAAAAATTTAGCGACTTTTGACCTATCAGATTGGAAATCAATACCGCTCTTTAAAAAACTCTACTGCGCTTTATTTAATTACGGGAATTCATTTTGGACAATAAGCGCAGGAGTTCAACGTACAGCCACACCAATGTGACCATCAGCGAAAAACCGCCGTACCATTCCATATACTTCTCGACCCCCTGACGGGCGGCATTTTCGATAAAGTCAAAATCGAGCACCAGGGCCAAAGATGCCAGCCCGACCACCACCAGGCTGAAGGCAATGCCTAATGGCCCGCCGCCATTGATAAAGGCCGGCGGATGGATGCCAAAAAAACTGGCGATCCAGACGACCACATAAAACAACATCAGCCCGCCCATGCCAATCATCAGGCCTTTGCGCAAACCAGGCGTGGCTTGCAGCCATCCGGCTTTATACCCCATGAGCATGGCAAACATGACCGCGAAGGTCAAACCCACCGCCTGCATGACAATGCCGGGATAACGGGTCTCAAAATAAGCGGACAAAACGCCTAAAAATAACCCTTGGCAGGCGGCATATAAAGGCGCGCTTACCGGGGTCCAGGACGGCTTGAAGGAACTGGCAATGGCCAAAATCAAGCCGCCGATCATGCCGCCAAAAAATAAAACACCCAGTATACCGGCACTGGCCGGATCAAAAGCTTTGGACCATGTCCACATGGCCGTGATCCCCAAAACGGCAAATAAGATCAGGGTTTTATTGACGGTCCCCTGCACCGTCATGGTTTGCCCGCTACCGTAAACCCTGGCTTCGGTAAACACTTTGTTGTTGAGTGTAGGATTACTGCTTTCCATGATGATACCCTCCCTTTTTTATTATATTACCCCTGCCCAGCGCAATGCGATGGACAGCACGATATTAGTATACAACCCGGCCATGACATCATCAAGCATAATCCCCCAGCCTCCGGGCAAGGCTTCCAAACGGTTGATCGGATATATTTTAAACATATCAAAGGCCCGGAACAAGAAAAATCCGCAAATCACCACCGGCCAGCTCATGGGAATCCCCATAAAGGCAATAAGGACGCCCGCCACTTCATCGATGACCACAATGCCGGGGTCTTTTTGTTTCAAATCCTTTTCCACAATGCCCGATGCCATGGTCCCCAATGAAAAGATAACGGCGGCGGCCGCATAATAGACAAGACCATCTTTGAGTAAAAACGCCAGGGCAGCCCCCGCCGCCGTGGCCGCGGTGCCGGGAGCGGCCGGGAAATACCCTGTGCCAAAAAATGTGGCAATTATTTTAGCGAACGCGCTCACCGGTTTTTCCATTCATCCCGAAAATACATAGCGCCGGAGACTACGGTCAAAAACACACTGGCCATCATCAGCACATTGATCAGCGACCGCCAGGCAGTTTCCGCGCGGTAAAACCAATGGGCGGTGAACATGCTTTGCTCCGCGATTAAAAACAACAGGACCGCGGCAATGGCCAGCATTTGACAGACGGTCTTGATTTTTCCCGCACTTTCGGCGGCCAGCACCCGGCCCCGGGCCATGGCCTTGAGCCTGGAAACCGTCACCGCCGCTTCCCGCGCGGCAATGACCATCACCATCCACCAAAGCACCATCCCTAAATGCGCCAATACCCCAAACACCGCCAGCATCAGCACTTTGTCCGCGATAGGGTCCATGATCTTGCCAAAATCGCTGATCAACCCCTGCCGTTTGGCCAAATACCCGTCGTAAAAATCGGTCCACGCGGCAATGGTAAACAAAATCGCAGCTGCCATATGGCCGGCCAGGGTATTGGCCAAAAGCAGCAGCACAATAAAAAAAGCAAAGACAATGCGGGAAAGAGTCAAAATATTGGGCAGGCTCATGGGGCGGTCCCCGCTAAATCGTATTCATAAGCGTCGGTGATTTGGACCTCCACAAAATCCCCCGGGACCAGCGGGCGAGGGCAACGCACATACACCACCCCATCCACATCCGGGGCGTCATATTCGCTGCGGCCGATATAGGTCTCCTTGCCATCAGGTCCTTTTTCCTCGATCAATACTTTTAAACGCCGCCCCACAAACGACCGCTGGACCTGTTTGGAAATTTCCTGCTGGTCGCGCATAAGAATGTCCAGGCGTTCTTTTTTGATTCTTTCCGGGACCTGGCCTGCCATTTGGGCCGCGGACGTGCCCTCTTCTTTGGAATATACGAACACGCCCACCCGTTCAAAACGCGACTCCCGGTTAAAAGCGCGCAATTCTTCAAAATCGTCTTTGCGTTCACCGGGCAGGCCTACGATATAGGTCGTGCGCACAAACCCTTCAGGCATGGCTGTCCGGATTTTGCGGACCAATTCTTTTGTTTGCGCGGTGGTGATATTGCGGTTCTGCTCTTTTAAAATATGGCCGCTGATGTGCTGCAAAGGCATGTCGATGTACTTGCAAATCCTGGGTTCACCGGCCATGGTTTCAATCAAATCATCGGTCATATGCGCCGGGAAGGCGTATAAAAGCCGGACCCACTGGATATTGCGGCAAACCTTGACCAGTTCTTTTAAAAGCCGGGCCAATGATTTTTCCCGGTAAACATCCATGCCATAGGCGGTGATGTCCTGGCCGATGATGTTGATCTCTTTGACGCCCCGGGCATCGAGGGCCCGCACTTCTTTGACCACCGATTCAATGGCGCGGGAAATGAACTTGCCTTTGATTTTAGGGATGGCACAAAATGAACAGGCATTAAAACAGCTCTCGCAGATTTTTACGTAAGCAAAATGCCGCGGGGTCAATTGCATTTGCTCCGGCATGCGCTCGCGGTCTAATGTCGGCGTGCCCACAAACGCGTCCACTCCTTTAAATTCATTGACCAAATCTTTGCCGTAGCGCTGGGCCAGACAACCGGCCACAATGATTTTCTTGACCTTGCCCTGTTTTTTTAATTCGATCAAATCCAGGATGGCGTCGATGGA
>JACQQW010000197.1 GCA_016206745.1 Candidatus Omnitrophota bacterium
ACCGCGCGGTGGAGTTCCTGGTCCAAAAAGGGCTTAAAACCTCCCAGGCCGTGGCGATGCTCAATTTAATGGCGGCAAAGACCCCGCCGGAGGCCAGAGAAATCCTCAAACCATTCCTTAATCAAGAAGATGCCTCCCACTTATTAATGTTGACCCATGGCGGGTCCCCGCACAGTTATGTGCTCATTTACAATGAATTAGTCGACCAAAACATCGGCCTAGTTTTTGCCGCCCGGCGCAATATGCAGAAAATCGAGGCCATCAACGCGGACCAAAACTTGCTGGCCGCCGTCCCCGCCCCCAATGCGCCGGGGTTTATCGACTTCCTGTGGGATTTGTCCGGCGGCCCGCCGAAATACAGCGAACCATTGCCGCTGGTCAGCCAGAACGCAGACACCCTGACCTTCCGTGAAGGGTTAAATGTGCGCCGCGGCATGGGCATGGCGCTCATCAACTCGGCCCGCTACGGAAAAGGCATGCCGGCAAGCATTGTGTTTAAAAAAGACGGCCGGGTGGTCGAAGAAAAACTTGCCAATGCCAGCTTAAATTATTCCGTTGTGCTGTACGAACAAAACGGGGCGCCGGTGTCCCGGCTGATGGACAGGGACCTGGCAAACTCCCTGATCATGCGGATGTTTTTCTTCGATGGAGCCGGGCTTAAACGTTTCAAACTCCTCAACTCCGCCAGCGACATGACCAACCGCACGCAGATCAAAACGTTTGAAGTTCTGTGGGACTAATTGATTCCAAATTCAATTCAGGGATTCCGCAACAAGCCTTCAGTCATAGACGGTAATCAAGCATAGGATTTGGCAAATTTAGAAAAATTTATCCAAGCGGGACTTCGATGTTGACGTCGGCGTTGTAGTCGACGCCTTTGAGGTTGAAGCCGAACAGGCGCAGGAAATCTTCGTTGTAGCCCGCCACGTCCGCGATTTGATGGACATTGGCGCTGCCAACGATGGCCCAGAGCTTGGCGACTTCGCTTTGCACATCGGCGCGCATTTCCCAATCGTCGATGCGGACGCGGCCCTGTTCATCGGTGGGCACCTGCGTTAAAGGGCGGTCATTGTACAGGCGGTCATGGAACAGGCGGTATATTTGCTGTATGCAATCTTCATGCACGCCTTTGGCCTTCATCACCTTCATCAAAAGCACGAAATACAGCGGGATAAACGGGATCGCGGAACTGCTTTGGGTGACCAGCGCTTTATTGACGGACACAAAGGCCCGGCCCCCCAGTTTTTTCATCCGCTCATCCAGGCGATGGGCGGTCGCTTCCAAATGGTCTTTGGCCGCGCCGATGGTGCCGTTGCGGTACACCGCGGTGGTCAAGTCCGGGCCTATATAAGAGTAGGCCACCGTCACCGCCTTGGGCGCCAGCAGATTTTCCTGCCCCAGCGCGTCCATCCACAACAGCCAGTCTTCCCCGCCCATGACTTTGACTGTCTGGGCCACTTCTTCCTCCGTGGCCGCTTCCAAGGTCACACTGGTGACTTCATTCTTTTCAAAATCAATGCTTTTATTGGTATAGGGTTTACCCTTGGGTTTAAGCGTGGATTTATACAATTCCCCAGTCTTGGGGTCCACGCGCCGGGGAGAGGCCAAAGAATAAATCACCGCATCGGCCTGGCCCCATTCTTTCTTGACCAAAGCGCAGACTTCTTTGCGCACCTCATCTGAAAAAGCGTCGCCGTTGACGCTTTTGGCGAACAGACCGGCTTTGCGGGCGGCCGCGTCAAAGGCCGTGGAATTGTACCAGCCGGCGGTGGCGGTGCGTTTGCCGTCGGATGGCCGTTCAAAAAAAACACCGATGGTGGCGGCATCGCAGCCAAAGGCGGCGGTAATGCGCGAAGCCAGGCCATACCCATTGGACGCGCCTAAAACCAGGGCCTTTTTGGGCCCGCCGGCAATGGGGCCTTTGGATCGGATATAATCAATTTGTTCCCGCACGTTTTGGGCGCAGCCGGCAGGATGGGCGGTGGTGCAAATAAAACCGCGGATTTTTGGTTCGATACGCATAAAGGATTAAAATATCACATGGACGTCTTTTTCGCAACAATAACTATGCCGGAAGTGGTCAGCACAAAACGCTTACGGTCCTGCTGAGGGTCAAATCCGATCCGGGCGCCGCTTGGGATGTCCACGTCCTTGTCGATGATGGCGTTTTGCACCTGCGCCCCCTGGCCGATGGTGACCCCGTCCATGATCACGGACCGCCGCAGCGACGCGCCGTCTTTGACAAACACATTATGGGACACGACGGAATGGTCGACCTGCGCGCTTTCAATGACGCAGCCGCCGGCCACCAAAGAATCGACGATCAGGCCCGGCCCGCTTCCGGTCGTGTACAGGCGCACGGGAGGATAATGGTGATGGTGCGTGCGCAGGGCCCAAGATTTATCATAAATATTAAACGGCGGCCGGTGGCCCAATAAATCCATGTTGGCCTGGTAATACGCGTCGCGCGTCCCTATGTCGCGCCAGTACGGGCTGAAGGCGTTTTCTTTGGCAAAATCATAGGCCGCCACTTTGCGTTTTTGCGTGACCATCTGCGGGATGATGTTCTTGCCGAAATCATGCTCCGACGCGGCTTTTTCCGCGTCTAATTTTAATTCCCGGCGCAAAACGTCCGCGTTGAATAAATAAATGCCCATGGACCCGAAAATGGCGTCCGGGTCTGCGGGGACCACTTTAGGATCTTCGGGCTTTTCCTGAAAACCGACCACCAAATTCTCTTCGTCCACCTCCACCACCCCAAAATGCGCCGAATATCTTTTGGGCATGGCAATGCAGGCGACCGTCATGTCCCCGCCCCGGGCCAAGTGATAGTCGATCAAGCGGCGATAATCCATTTTATACACATGGTCCCCCGCTAAGATCAATACCAACTTTGGATTATAGTCCTGGATCATGTTCAAATTCTGAAAAATGGCGTCCGCAGTGCCGCGGTACCAGTCGCTGGAAATGCGCTGCTGGGCCGGGACCACGTCGATAAATTCGCCCAATTGATTGGAATAAATGTTCCATCCCTCGAGGATGTGCCTTTGCAGGGAGAACGATTTGTATTGGGTCAACAAAAAAATACGGCGCAGACCGGAATTGACGCAATTCGACAGGGAAAAATCGACAATGCGATAAATGCCGCCGAACGGCACCGCGGGCTTGGCCCGGTCGCGGGTCAAGGGATCCAGCCGCTCGCCCTTGCCGCCGGCCAATATAAATGTTAAAACATCACGCATGGGCTTGCTTTCTTAAACGCTCTTTGAGTTTCCTGACCTTCTCAGCTATTTTAGCATCCTTTGGCTTGTCCGCAAGCAGGCGTTCGTAAGCTTTCAGGGCATTGGGATAATCCTTCAGCCGTTCATAGGCCCAGGCCAGGCGCAGACGGCTGCGATGATCACCGGAGTTAAGCATCACGGCAACGCGGAAATGCTCGAAGGCCTTGCGGTATTCCTTCCGGCGCGCTTCAATGTCGCCCAAAAGCTGGTAAATTTCCGCGGCTTCCGGCGCTATCTTTAATGCCTCATTCAATTCCTTGCGCGCCGGCCCATCCAATTTCAGCATGATCAAGACCCTGGCCCGGTCAATGTGGGGAAACGGATAAATCCGCTTCGGCCCCAGGCGCTGCAAATCCATCCGGGGGGGCCGCCATTTGGCCAGATCAATGGCATGGCGGGCAATGACCAACTGGTTTTCCGGCGTGTTCTTTAAAAAAATCAAGGCATCATAGTCGAAATACACCAGCTTCCAATTGTTCAGGCCGTAAAACAGCCGCACCACCTTAGACGGCACCTGTTGGTGCGCATCATTGAGCAGGGCCCCGGTGATGCGGTGTTTGCGCGCCAGCTCATCAAAAATCTTTTTATTGCCCGATTGCCAGACTTTCTGGTAGGTCTTAAAAAACTGCGCGCCGTACACTTCCGTCCGCCCATCGATAAAAACTTTAATATTAGGGAAGGTCCGCCC
>JACQQW010000198.1 GCA_016206745.1 Candidatus Omnitrophota bacterium
CACCGCCGCCAGCGCCACGGTGCCGTAGCGGGTGAATTGATTGATTTTTTTGTGCCCGGCCTGGCCTTCCTTGGACAGTTTCTCCAGAGAGGGGATCACCGCCGTCAACAGCTGCATGATGATGGAGCTGGAAATATACGGCATGACCCCCAGGGAAAACAAGGTCAGCTTGCCTAAAGCCCCGCCGGAGAACATGTTCATGATGCTAAACACATTACCGCCGCCGGTGGTGTCGTTCATCCTTTGAAAGAACTCATTGAGGGCCGCCCCGTTGATGCCGGGGGTCGGGATATAACAGCCCAAACGGTAAACCGCCAGGATCCCCAGGGTAAAAAGGATCTTCCAGCGCAATTCTTCGATCTTAAAACAATTGGTCAACCCTTTAAGGAACCGAGAAAACATAAATTATTTTATCACCTGGATGCTGCCGCCCGCCCTGGCAATCTTTTCCTGCGCGGTCCTGGAAAAACGGTGCGCGTGCACGGTCAATTTTCTGGCGATATCGCCGCCGCTTAAAATTTTCACCGGACGGCGCAGGCTCTTGATCAAGTTTGCGTCCTTGAGCGTCAAGGGGTCGACCACATCGCCGTCTTTAAAACGATCCAACTCACGGACATTGACGATTTGGGCCTTATCCGGCCATTTGCTGTTGAAACCGACCTTGGGGAGGCGGCGCAACAAAGTCATTTGACCGCCTTCGGAGCCCAGGATGACACCCCGGCCGGCCCGGCAATTTTGGCCGGTTTGGCCGCGGCCGGAACGTTTGCCATGGCCGGTGCCGCGTCCA
This sequence comes from Candidatus Omnitrophota bacterium, assembly GCA_016206745.1. Lineage (GTDB taxonomy): Bacteria > Omnitrophota > Gorgyraeia > Zapsychrales > Fredricksoniimonadaceae > JACQQW01. The sequence continues at coordinate 788 of JACQQW010000198.1, forward strand.
CGCCCAACGATCTTTTTACGTTTATGTGAACCTGCAGGGCTTGGGATTTGATGTAATTGCATATTATACCCTCTATTGATCCGTAAGGGCAGGTTCCAAACTTGCCCCCGCATCAATTCTTGGCTTATAAACCTTCAACCGCGACAGCCCGTCAAAAGTCGCTTTCACGACATTGATCGGGTTATTGGAACGGTGGCACTTGGTCAAAATATTGGTAATGCCCGCGCCGTCGCACACCGCGCGCACGGCCCCGGCCGCGATAACGCCTGTCCCCTCGGAAGCGGGCTTTAACAACACCGACGCCGAACCGCAGCCGCCCAAAATTTCATGCGTGATGGTTGTTCCCTTTCGGGCCACCATGATCATGTTTTTCCTGGCCGCGTTAAGGCCCTTTTTGATGGCGGTGGCCACTTCCCCGGCCTTGCCCAGGCCGTAACCGACCTTGCCTTTGCCGTCGCCCACCACCACCAGCGCGGAAAACGCCAGGCGTGTCCCGCCTTTAGTGGTTTTGGAAACGCGGTTGATGGCCACGACTTTTTCAATCATGCCGCTGTCGGTCAAGGACGCCGCTTTCTTTCCAGGGCCCCTGCGATCGCCTCTACCGCCGCCCCTGCGCTGGCCCCTGCCGGGAGCGGCGGATGGAACGGCAACTGCGGCTTCAACAGCAACAGCGGCATCTTCCACCGGCGCTGCCGGGGCCGACTCCTCTTCAAGGACCTGCTCGGCTTGCGCCGGGGTCTTGACGATCTTTTCTTCCACTTCTTCGTTTTCTTTCATATCTTCCTTATAAATTACCCTGAACTAGACTAAACGCTTCGCAGTCAGTTCAGGGTAACCATAAACCGACAACGAAGTGCTTTGTCTGGTTTATGGTTAAAACTCCAGTCCGGCCTTGCGCGCGGCTTCCGCGAAAGCTTTCACCCGGCCATGGTATAAATACCCGCCGCGGTCAAAACAAACTTTGGTGATCCCTTTGGTTTTGGCCTCCCCGGCCAATGCCTCGCCTAAAACCGCGGCCGCATTGACATTGCCGCCGGTCTTAAGCTTCGAGCGCACGTCTTTGGCCAGGGTCGATTTGCCTAAAATGATCTTTCCGGAAGAATCATCAATGATCTGCGCCTGCAAATTGTTCAAACTGCGGTGCAGGCACAACCGCGGCCGTCCGGGAGTGCCGGCCATGCTTTTGCGGATGCGTTCATGACGAAAAATTCTTTTGTGTTCTTTTATGGATAACATTATTTGGTCACCTGTTTACCTTGTTTGCGCTTCACCACTTCCCCGGCATAACGGATGCCTTTGCCTTTATAGGGTTCCGGGGGCTTGAAGCCGCGGATCTTGGCCGCGACCAGACCCACCAAAGCCTTGTCCATACCCTCGATGGAAATTTCCGTCGGTTTGGCAGAAACGACTTTTACCTCTTTGGGGACCTCGTATTCGACCGGATGAGAAAACCCCAGGTTCATCACCAGTTTATTGCCTTGCACCGCGGCGCGAAAACCGACCCCCTGGATTTCCAGGTCCCGGCGATGGCCTGTGCTGACGCCCGCGCACATATTGACGATCAATCGTTTGGTGGTGCCATGGTTGGACCTGGCTTGTTTGGTGTCGCACAGACGGTTGACGAACAATTGATCGCCTTTATGCTCCAAGGCAATGTCTGCCGGAAGGACCATGGACAATTTGCCTTTGGGACCTTCGACATTGATTTTTACCTTGTCGAAATTGACCTTTACGTCTTTCGGTAATACGACCGGGGTTTTAGCGATTCTAGACATATTGTTTCCTTAATTTCATCCCCTGTACGGGCGGTTCGCGGACCGCCCCTACCAGATGTAACAAATCACTTCCCCGCCGATTTTCAATTTTCTTGCTTCCCGGTCGGTGAGGACACCTTTAGAAGTGGATAAAACCGCTGACCCAAGCCCGTTCAGGACCCTGGGAATGCGGCCATTGTCCGCGTAAACGCGCAGTCCCGGGCGGGAAATACGCTTGACCCCCATAATGGCGGGTTTATTGCCTTCATATTTTAAATAAACTTTCAAGATCCCCTGCTTTTCGTCTTTGAGCAAACGGTAATCTTCGATATACCCGTCATTCTTAAAAATATTCACCACGCGTTCCAAAAGTTTGGACGCCGGGAATTCAACCGTTTCCTTGCGCGCGCGCAAGGCATTGCGGATGATGGTTAATGTATCGGCAATAGGATCAGAGACGGACATTACCAGCTCGCTTTCTTGACGCCGGGGACCTCGCCCTTCCAGGCCAGTTCCCGGAAACAAATACGGCAAATCCCGAAACGGCGTAAATACCCGCGCGGGCGGCCGCACAAACCGCAGCGGTTATGCCGGCGCACGCTGAATTTCGGGGGTTCCAATGCTTTGTTGACCAATGATTTTCTAGCCATAAATGAACACCTTCTCCATTATTTACTTCCCAAACGGCATTCCTAAAAGCCGCAGCAGTTCCAAATTTTTGTCCCTGTCCCCGCCCCGGATGACGAAGGTGATGTCCATGCCCTGGATCCTGTGGTCGCGCGCGCCGGCATCGATTTCCGGAAAAATGCCCTGGTCGGTAATGCCCAGGGTATAGTTGCCCTCCCGGTCAAACGCCTTGCGCGAGGCCCCGTTAAAGTCACGGATACGCGGCAGGCTGACATTGACCAGGCGGTCGATGAACTCATACATCCGCCCGCGGCGCAAAGTCACCTTGCACCCCACCGGAAGGTCCTCCCGCAATTTGAAATTGGAAATCGCCTTTTTGGCCCGGCGGACCGCCGGCTTCTGGCCGGTGATGAGGCCCAAGTCCTGGGCGGCGCGGTCCAAAATCTTCACGTCGGAAATGGCCTCGCCCACGCCCATGTTGACGACGATCTTTTCAACCTGGGGCACGGCCATGGGATTTTTGATCCCGAATTGTTTTTGCATCGAAGGGATGACTTCTTTGCGGTACTTTTCCAGCAATCGCGGACTCATAGCGTTTCTCCGGACTTCTTGGCGATACGGATTTTACCCCCGTCTTCAAGCACTTTGACCGTGAAACGGGTCGGCTGGTTCAATTTTTTGTCCACCAGCATTAAATTTGAAAGTGAAAGCGGCTTTTCCAGCTCAACATACCCTCCCTGCGGATAGGTGTCACTTTTTTTGACGGCCTTTTTCATCACATTGATGTTTTCGACCACGGCTTTTCCGGCCTTTGGCAGGACCCGGACGATTTTACCGGTCTTGCCTTTGTTTTTGCCGGCCATGACCATGACTTGATCGTTTTTACGGATGCGTAACATTAAACCACCTCGGGCGCTAAAGAAATTATTTTCATATATTCCATGTTGCGCAACTCGCGCGCCACGGGGCCGAACACGCGGGTGCCCCTGGGGTTGCCCGCGTCATCGATAATGACCACCGCATTGCTGTCGAAACGCACATAGGTGCCGTCGGCGCGGCGTATGGGTTTGCGGGTGCGGACAATGATCCCCTTGGCCATGCTGCCTTTTTTGACCGCCGCGTCGGGCGCGCTTTCCTTCACGTTGACCTTCACAATGTCCCCCACCTGGGCCCATAATTTTCCCTTGGCCTTGAGGACGCCGATCAGGGACGCTTTGCGCGCGCCGGTATTGTCCGCCACATCTAAAATTGTTTTTAATTGGATCATACGATCACCCATCGCTTGTCTTTCGACAAAGGCCTGGTTTCCATGATGCGGACCACGTCCCCGGTTTTGGCGGCATTTTTTTCGTCGTGCGCCTTGTACTTGACGAAATGGCGCACGGCTTTTTCATATTTGCCGTGCTTGCCGACTTTCAAGACCTGCACCACGCGGGTCTTGTCCATCTTGTCGC
>JACQQW010000199.1 GCA_016206745.1 Candidatus Omnitrophota bacterium
AATTCATACTCATTGGCCAATTCCAGGGCCCTTTGAATCGTGACCACACCCAACTGTTCGGAATTAGGGCCAATGACCCTCACTTCTTTTGAACGGATTTGATTATTAATACGGATATTCTTTAAAATAGTCATCCCTCCATTTTATATAAAAGTTATCTATTATCCCTAATTATTATTTTTTGTCAACAATCTGTTGCTTTAAGCGTCCTGCCAGGGCTTCAACGCTCATGCTCCCCAAATCGCCTCCGCCATGGATACGGACGGAAACCTGTTGGTTCTGGATTTCCTTGTCCCCAATCACCAACTGGTACGGGATTTTCTTGACCGAAGCTTCCCGGATGCGTTTGGACAAAGATTCATTGCGGTCATCAACCACAACACGCAAACCCATTTTAGTCAAATCCTCCTTGATCCCGGCGGTAAAAGCCGCGTGTTCTTGTTTAATGGGAATAAGCGCGACTTGATGAGGGGCCAGCCATAATGGAAAATTGCCCGCATAGTGTTCGATCAATGTCCCTATAAAACGCTCCAAACTTCCCAGGATGGCGCGGTGCACCATGATCGGCCGCGCTTGTTGGCCGGCTTCATCGATATAATTTAAATCGAAGCGCTGCGGAAGGGCGAAATCGCATTGGATGGTGCCGCATTGCCATTGCCGGCCGATAGCGTCTTTGAGTTTGATGTCAATCTTGGGGCCATAAAACGCCCCGTCCCCTTCATTAATATCATATTGAAGTCCTTTGGTGTCCAGCGCATCTTTGAGCGCGGCCGTGGCCTTGTCCCAATTTTCCTGGGCGCCGATAAAATCTTTGGGTTGGGTGGAAAGTTCAATGCGCAAATCGCGAAAACCAAAATCATTCATGACCGCAAATACAAAATCGATGACCTTCATGACTTCCGTCTTAATTTGGTCCGGCCGCAGAAAAATATGCGCGTCGTCCTGGGTGAACCCGCGCACCCGCAAAAGCCCGTGCAAAACCCCGGCTTTTTCCTGACGATACACCGTGCCCAATTCAAAATACCGGATGGGCAAGTCCCGGTAGGATCGCACCTGCGATTTATAAATCAGCATGTGCCCGGGGCAGTTCATGGGTTTGACCGCATAATCTTCAGCGTCCACCTTAAAATAATACATGTTGTCTTTATAATGGTCGGCGTGCCCGGACACTTCCCACAACTTACCCTTAAGCATGTGCGGGGTGTATACCATCTGGTACCCTCGCTTTAAATGCTGCTCGCGCACATAATCTTCGATGATTTTGCGCAGCATGGCCCCGTTGGGGTGATAAAAAATAAGCCCCGCGCCGGCGGTTTCCTGGTAAATGTGGAACAGATCCAGCTGGGCGGCGATTTTGCGGTGGTCGCGCTTGGCCGCCTCCTCGAGCAGGTTGAGATACTCATCAAGTTCTTTTTGGGAAAAGAACGCCGTGCCGTAAATGCGCTGGAGCATCGGGTTTTTCTCATTGCCGCGCCAATACGCGCCCGCGACGGAAAGCAATTTAAAACCCCTGATCAAGCCCGTTGATGCCACATGCGGGCCCTTGCATAAATCCAAAAACTCATCGCCGGTATGGAAAATGGAAACTTCTTTATCGGGCAGGGTTTCAATCAACTCAACCTTATAATCTTCTTTCATTCCGGAAAAAAGATTGATGGCCTCTTCACGCGCCATGGAAGATTGTTTCATGGGCAGGTTTTTGTTGACGATGCGTGCCATTGCTTTTTCGATCTTGCGCAGGTCCTCGTCGGCAAATGGCTCTTTTTTATCAAAATCATAATAAAACCCGGCCTCAATCGCCGGGCCAATGGTGACTTTCACATCCGGCCACAATTCCTTGACCGCCTGGGCGAGCACGTGCGAACAGGTGTGGCGTAATTTATCTATATCGCGAGAATAATCCATAATAAAAATAAAATGGACCCGACAAGACTTGAACTTGTGGCCTTTTCCATGTCAAGGAAACGCTCTAACCAAACTGAGCTACGGGTCCGTAAAACTTAAAATCTTTAAATGGGCGGGGAGGGACTTGAACCCTCACGGCCTTGCGGCCACAGGATTTTAAGTCCTGCGTGTATACCATTCCACCACCCGCCCAAATTCTGGAGGCGTGGAGCGGAATCGAACCGCTGAATAG
>JACQQW010000208.1 GCA_016206745.1 Candidatus Omnitrophota bacterium
CCCCTGCACCATATGGTGCAGGGAGGGTTAGGGAGGGGGACATGTTCAGGAAATATTTAATCACCGGCGCGGCCGGTTTTATCGGCAGTAATTTTGTCCATTATTTATACCGGCACCACAAGGACATTGAGGTCACCGTGCTCGATAAAATGGGGTATTCCGCCAGCCCTTTGAACATTAAAGATTTTCAACAATACCCCGGGTTTACCTTTGTCCAGGGGGACATTTGTGACCCTGTGGCCGTCCAAACAGCGATGCAAGGGGCCCAGGTGGTGGTCAATTTCGCGGCCGAGACCGCGGTGGACCGCTCCATTGACAATGCGAACTCTTTTTTAAAAACAGACATCGCCGGGGTGCACACCCTTTTGCAGGAAGCGCGGCGCCAAAAACAATTGCAGCGGTTCATCCAGATTTCCACCGACGAGGTGTATGGGCATGTTTTAGAAGGGAGTTTTCACGAAACTTCAGAATTAAAACCCCGCAATCCCTATGCCGCGTCCAAACTGGGCGGGGACCGCCTGGCCTACAGTTTTTTTGTGACCTATGGCCTGCCGGTGATTGTCACCAGGGCGTCCAATAATTACGGCCCCCGGGCCTATTTGGAAAAAGTCATCCCTTTGTTCATCACCAATTTGATCGACGGACAGCAGGTGCCCGTTTATGGGGAAGGCAAACAGATCCGGGACTGGCTGTTCGTGGAAGACCATTGCAGCGCCGTTGATTTGCTGGTTGACCATGGTGTTAACGGCGAAGTGTATAATATCGGCGGAGAACAGGAATTGACGAACATGGAGTTGACCGGGCGTATCCTGCGCATGATGGGCAAAGACAAAAGCGCCATTAAATTCGTCCAGGACCGGCCCGGCCATGATTTCAGGTATAGTCTGGACTGTTCTAAAATGAGAAAACTGGGCTGGAAGCAGCGTTACACCGTCGATGAAGGCCTTGAGCAAACCATTGCCTGGTACCGCGACAATGAACATTGGTGGCGCCCCATTAAGGAAAACATGGACAACCGTTATCTGGCGGGTTTTTGGGGGGATAAAAAATGAGGGGAGTATTGCTCGCCGGCGGCACCGGCGCCAGATTGCGGCCGCTGACCAATGTGACCAACAAGCATTTATTGCCGGTGTATAAGAAGCCGATGATTTTTTATCCCCTGCAAACTTTGATCGATGCCGGCATTAAGGACATCCTGATCGTCACCGGCGGGGAGCATATCGGGGATTTTTTCCGGCTTTTGGGGTCCGGCAAGAATGGCGCATTTCAGTTATGAAATACAGGAAGGCAATACCGGCACGGGCGCGGCGCTTTTATTGGCGGAAGATTTCGTGCGCAATGAAGAATTCATGGTGATTTTAGGCGACAATGTGGTCAGCGAGGACGTTTCGCGTTTTGTGGCAGATTTTAAGAAACAAAAAGAGCGGTTTAAGGCGAAGATTTTGGTCGCCAAAGTCCCTGACCCGCGCAATTACGGGGTGGTGACGTTTAAAGACAAAAAAATCACCGCCATTGTCGAGAAACCCAAACACCCGCGTTCCTCTTATGTGAACACCGGTCTGTGGATGTTCATGCCCGACGTGTTCGCGCATTTGAAGCAGTTGAAGAAAAGCCCCCGCGGGGAATATGAAATCACCGATGTGCTCTCCCTTTATGTGAAACAGGGGCTGTTGACCTACTCTATCCTTAAGTCTGTCTGGACCGACGCCGGATCATTTGATTCCCTTTATAATGCCACGGTCTTGATGCGGCGGCTGGAAACACGATGACCATACTCATTTGCGGGATTCACGGGTTCCTTGGCCGCGCCATGGGCGATTATGCGCGGCGCGTGAAAGGAAAACATTTTGTTTATGGCCTGGCGCGTAAGAAGGCCGGCCCTGGAAATGCCCGCATTATTGAGTGCGATTTAAACCAAAGCGGCCGCCTGAGAAAAGTCCTGCGGGACATAAAACCGGACATTATTTTTCATTTGGCCGGGGGGCGTTGCGGCGGCGGGCAAGAAACATTTGACGCCAATTTCACCTCCACCAAAAATTTGCTGGAAACCATCCACGGTTTGAATGTGCCGCGCAGCCCCAAGATCATTATCCCGGGATCGGCGGGCGAGTACGGTCATGTCCGGGGTAAACGTTTGATCATGGAAGATTGCCGGGCCGCGCCGCTGTCCTGGTATGGTTTTGTGAAATTATTGCAGACCGAGCTTGGCCTTTTGTATGCCCGCCGGGGCCTTGACGTGGTTGTGGCGCGCCTGTTTAATTTATGCGGCGCTTATACCCCGCCGTCTTTGGCCATCGGCGCTTTTGCCCAACAGATCGTGGCCATTGAGCGCGGGGCCCAGCCTGTGATCAGGACCAAAAACCTGGGCGGCAAGCGGGATGTTTGCGATGTTGAAGATGTGTGCCGGGGATTGTGGGCAATCGCACAGACTGGGCGAACCGGCGAAGTTTACAATCTTTGTTCGGGGCGACCAGTGGTCTTTCGTCAATTATTGAAGGAAATGATCAGTTATGCGCGGGTCAAGAGTATACGAGTGGAAGAAGATAAACAAGACCTTTCATCCAGTTTTGACGCGGTCGGCTCCAATTCTAAATTGAAAAAGATCACGTCTTGGTCGCCGCGCATCAGCCTCGAACAAAGCCTTAAAAATACTTTAGAGAGTTGCCGTATGGTTTTCCCCTCCCCTGGTGGGAGGGGTTAGGGGAGGGGGAGATTTAGAAAGATGTGCAAAAGTTATTTTAAGTATATGAGTGATGAAAGACTGAAGGATGTCTTTGAAAGGCATATGGTACGGTTCACTCAACCGACAGCTTTAAATGATCCGCTGGAGTTTAATCCAATGCTCAATGGGTATACGCCAGAGCATTATTAAAGCCCTGTCCCGGTTCGATGCCAGGGGCAGGGTTTTAACTTAGGAAATTATTTATGGAAAAAACTTTGGAAATATTATTATCAGGAACAATAGGTGCGTTAATAGCAACCCTTCTTTCAGTGTGGTATCAACATCATTCTGAGAAAATTAAAAGCCGTAAAGATGTGATGATGGCGGTTATTGAATGGCTGGATAATACTTATGTGCGTCTCCAAGCTATGCAGGTAGATAAAAAAAGAGTTTATACGGGGCAGGCCTCTTCCTTGTCTGAAGAATATAGGGCTATGAGTGATGAAGTTCGAGTTTTATTGCTATCTGATAGGATTGCGACTCAAGTAGTTTGTGTTTTTGGAGAAGGAAATACGCTACAAAAAATTAATGCGCTTCAGGGGGAGTTGACAAAAGCAGCGCAGATTCTTTGGGCAGCGAAGAAAGACACGTGGCCTGACTCAGCAAATGGAATAATGAAGATATTTCAAGATAAGATAGACCCAATTAAAGCGAGTGTCATGAAAGATTTTTTTCACAGCACTGGAAAAATTTCAATACTAAGGAG
>JACQQW010000200.1 GCA_016206745.1 Candidatus Omnitrophota bacterium
GCCACGAACATCCGCGACAACATCAGGCGCAGCAGCGAGCGCTTGTCCGTCTTGCGCATATAGGTGATGATCAGATCCGCCCCGCCCCGGCCCGCGATCAATTCTTTAAGCGACTGTGCCGACATGTCATTATCGCCGGGAAACACCGTAATATAATCCTTGACGGCCATTTTCACCCCTCGGGCAAAGGAATAACCAAACCCACAGTTGACGGCATTGGCCGCCACCCGGATTTTGGGATTGGCCCCGGCTTTTAACCGCGCGAATTCTCCGGTCTTGTCCGGGCTGCCGTCATCAATGACAATGATTTCATAATCGGGCGTCACTGCGGCGGCCGCGCCGACAGCGCTGTCAATGGCGGCTTCAATATTATGTTCTTCCCGGTAGGCAGGAATGACAATACTGACCCCGCCGTTGTTATGCTCATTGGCCATGTTTTGCCTTTACAATGATGCGTCCAGCTTCTCCGTTAACAAGGACATTGAAGGCTTTATTGATATCTTCCAAGTCAAAACGATGCGTGATCATGCGGTCAAAGGGCAAATTGCCCCGCGCAAAAGCCCGGACATATTTAGGAATGTCGCGGTCAGGCAATGTTTCCCCTCCCCAGGTACCGATTATACGCTTGCCTTTGATTAAATCGAAGGGATGTAAAGAAATTCTTTCATCCCTGCTTAAATTCCCCGCAATGACGCATGTTCCGCCTTTTTCCCTTATAACGGTAAAGGCGTTTTCCATGGCGGATTTATTGCCTGAGGCATCCACCGCATAATCGAAACCCCTAGGCGCAATTTTAGCAATTTGCCCAAGGGTGCTTTTATGGCTGGCATTAAGGACATGCGTGGCGCCCAGGCGTTTGGCAAAACGCAGCTTTTTATCGTCGATATCCACTGCAATGATCCTTGAGCAGCCGCGGCGCCTGGCCCCTAAAATGACGCTCAAGCCGATGCCTCCCACCCCAAATACCGCCACTGATGTTCCTGGTTGCGCCGCTACAGTGTTTTCCATGATGCCGCAGCCGGTGACTATGGCACAGCCTAAAATGGCGGCGGCATCGGCAGGCATGGATTTTGGGATTTTAGTGACGCGATTTTCAGAAACGACCGTATAGTCGCTAAAAGTAGTCACGGCGCCGGCATTAATCATATGGCCGTTGAGCGCATATTGGCTGTTGAACGCATCCAATCCCCGGCCTTTGATCCACGACAGGCAGACATAATCCCCTTTTTTGACTTTAGTGATGCCTGGGCCTGTGTCGACGATCAGGCCGGAAGCTTCATGGCCCAGCAAATGCGGCAGGAATTTGTCCGGGCCTTTAAGCCCGATCATCTCATTGTACTGGGCGCGGCATATGCCGCTATATAAAACCTTGACCAGGACCTGGCCTTTTTTAAGTTTTGGGATTTCGACATCGTCAATGACCAGGGGCTTATGCAATTGCCATAATATCGCAGCGCGGGTCTTCATGGGATAAACCAAAAATAATCGCCGGTATAGCCTGCTTCCTTAAATAAAGCTTTCCATTCGTCCACATGCATGTAAGTCAACGCGGTCAGGTTCCAGGCGTCCATGCGTTCTTTTTCTTCGGGCGCGCGAAAAGCATCCATGGTGACAAAAGCGCCTTTGCGCGCCACGCGCTGGATTTCCCGCAAGGCCTGTTTGCACTCTTCCAATGGCAGGTTATGAACAGTATTGATGGAAATGACCACATCAAAACTTTTATCGGCAAAGGGCAGGCTTTTGGCATTGCCGACCTGCAGGAACGGCTTCATGTCTTCCAGGGCATTGGCAATGGCATATTCGGAAATATCCACGCCCCGCACTGTAATACCGGGAATCAGTTGGACAAAGTCATGCAGCATGAACCCTTTGCCGCAGCCTACGTCAAGGAGGGAACTGTCTTTGGTCAAATGAAAATGTTCCGCAAACGCGGGCACCACCGGCTGCCAAAACCGCGGATGGTAATTGTAACCCCCATAGCCGAAACGGCGGTCGCCGTCAAAATAATCTTTGCCGAACAAGCGGCCGACGCGGCGGTCTTCTTGCGTTTTTTCCTGGCCGCGGGCCTGGACATTGCGTTTGGTCTTGGGATAATTGGCCAGCAGATCGATTTCAGCCATGGGCGGACACGTTCATGATTTGGGCAAGTTCTTGAGGGGGTATTTTCGGATTTA
>JACQQW010000025.1 GCA_016206745.1 Candidatus Omnitrophota bacterium
AATAAAAATAAAAATAATAAAGCTAAAAATAAAGATTTTCGACAATGCATTTTATAAATCTAACATAGTTTAATGGAGTTGTCTAGGGGAGGAATTAATTACGCCCAAATTAATCCAATGCTTTGAGGATGTCCAAAAATCTTTGCAGTTTTTTAGGGTTTTGCCCGGACAGATGGGCGATGATTTCTTCTTTGATGCGGTCTTCCTCCTGCGAGGTGAGATAAAACAGCTCTTTTTCCTTTACGTTCAAGGCGCCCGCCAGCTTCTCAATGGTGTCCAGGGTGGCGCTTTGTTCGCCGCGCTCAATGACCCCGATATAAGTCGGATGCAAATTGGCTTTTTCGGCAAGTTTTTCCTGGGAGAATTTCCTGGTCTTTCTTAAAAGGCGTAATTTTTGGCCAAAAGTCTTGGTTAATTTGGCTGAAGGCATAGGCGGATTTTAAATATTATCCATCCATCATTCCACAGACTATAACCACTATATAATATTGACAATATGTCCTAAAGATGTTATATTACTAACATCATATTTACCGGCTCTATTATGAACAATAAACAAGACATCATTGACCGTATAGGCCTTCATTTGCAGGGACCGATGATTTTGCTGGAAAAAATTGCCAATGGGCGTTACGCGCCCAAAACGTTCGCCCAGGCAGCATTGCTGGAATTAAAAAAAGCGGACGCGCTTTTGAACACACTTTTGAACACACTCAAAGATTGACTTTGAGCAGGATTCTTTTAAAATATTCTACAGTCAAGGCCTTCCCCCGGGGCCCCTGTAGTTTTACAAACTCCCCCGTTAATCCGCATGAACAAGCCAAGCATCAAGCAGTGGGCGCCCGATGACCGTCCGCGGGAGAAACTATTTTTACACGGCGAGCACAGGCTTTCCAACACGGAATTATTGGCGGTCCTCTTAAGGACAGGCATCAAGGGCCATAGCGCGTTGGATTTAGCCAGGAACCTGGTTGAACGGTTCGGATCATTAAGAAAGATGGGTGCTGCGCATGTCCGGGAATGGAAAACCATCAAAGGACTGGGCCCGGCAAAAATAGCCCATATTAAAGCGGCCCTGGAATTAGGAAAACGCGTCCATGAAGAAAAAATCGGACAAAAGCAGGAGCGAATACAAAGCGCCCAAGATGTGGCTGATTTACTGTTGCCGCGCATGAGGGACTTAAAGATCGAGGTCTTTAAAGTCCTGTACCTGGATGCCCAAAACCGTTTGATTGCCGTCGAGGAAGCCGCCTCCGGGACCGTCAACGGCGCCAATCCCATTATAAGGGAAATCGCACATAAGGCGTTATGGCATTATGCCTCGGCCATCATCTGCGCCCACAACCATCCGTCGGGCAGCCTGGCGCCCAGCCAGGAGGACAAACTGTTTACGGCGCAATTAAAACAAGCCTGCGAAATCATGGGTATCCGATTTATTGACCATCTCATTTTGGCTGCCGATGGGTATGCCAGTGTGGTGCCCGGCACTTACCGGCATGGAGACCCCGATACTGCCGCGCGAAGAGAGAAAACAATGCTGTTATAAGGATATAGAAATACCAATTTCTATACTGTTATAAAGGTATTATAATGCGTTTAATTTTAGCCCCGGTGATGGCTGCGGCCAGTTTTGCCGGCAGACAGGCGCGCAAATGGATGCCTTGCGCCGAGTATTGAACGTCTCGGACTTGTCCCTGGGCGTGGGCCATGTGCACCAAATCCATGCGGTCCGGCGGCAGGACCACATCAATGCCCACGCTGTCAGTACTGAGCATGCCTTCGATCCTCAACAAAAGCGCCTGGATATTTTCACCCCTGGCCGCTGAAATCCCTATAAAATCGGTATTGATTTTTTTAAATTCGTTTTGTAGGGAACGGTCGCGACCGTTCCCTACCTTGTCTATTTTATTGAGCACCAGAATGACGGGCTTATCCATCACCTTCAATTCCTCCAACACCGCATTGACCGCGGCGTAATGATTGCGGTGATTGGCATCGCTAATATCAAGCACATGCAATAAAAGGTCACTTTGCCCGACTTCTTCGAGGGTAGCTTTAAACGCCTCGATGAGGCCATGGGGCAGATCATGCATGAACCCGACCGTGTCGGAAAAAATGACTTTGCGGTTATCCGGCAAGACCGTCTGCCGGGACAAAGAATCCAGGGTGGTGAACAAACCATCGCGGGTGCGGGCGCCGGCGCCGGTCAGGGCATTGAGCAAAGTGGATTTCCCGGCGTTGGTGTAGCCCACCAAAGCAATGGTGGGAATGTCCTGCTCTTTGCGTTTCTTGCGTTTGATCTGGCGGCTTTGGGTGACTTTTTTCAGGTCGCGCTGTAATATCGCGATCCTCATACCCACGCGCCGGCGGTCTGTTTCCAGTTTGGTTTCCCCCGGGCCGGACGTCCCGATCCCGCCGCCCTGGCGGGAGAGGGCCTCATTACTACCCACCAAACGCGGCAGCATATATTGCAACTGCGCCAGCTCCACCTGCAGTTTGCCTTCCAGAGAAGAGGCCCGCCGGACAAAAATATCCAAAATCACCTGGGTGCGATCCAGGGTCTTGACCCCAAAATCCTCCTCGAGATTGCGCTGTTGGCTACCTTTGAGG
>JACQQW010000212.1 GCA_016206745.1 Candidatus Omnitrophota bacterium
ATTTCCTCCGACCAGGCGTGAATGCCCCCTGTAACATTGACAACATGAGAATATCCCTGGGCTTTTAAGAACTTTGCGGCCATTGCGCTACGCCCGCCCATTTTACAAAAACAGTAAACAGGCTTGTCTTTGGGGATTTCTTCAAAATTGTCTTCTAAAATGCTCAATGGTTTTAGATGGGCGCCTTCAATGCGGGCGATGTCCCATTCATACTGTTCGCGCACGTCCAGCAGGTAGAGGCCGGGGCCCTGATCACGCAATTGTTTTAATTCCTGGACTGTAATTTCTTCAATAGGATGGTCCATTGTCTGCTCCTGTGTTGAACAATGCCACACGTATTCTTCCAACGTGTGGATGGTTGGATGGGTCCCGCAGAGCGGGCATTGGGGGTCTTTTTTGATCTTGACCTCGCGCCAGCGCGCGGAGAGCGCGTCAAATATCAGAAGACGTCCCAGCAGCGGTTCTCCGATCCGGCAGACCCATTTGATGGCTTCATTGGCCTGCATTAATCCGATGATTCCCGGCACCACGCCGATGACGCCCGCTTGCGCACAGGAGGGCATTTCCTCCGGGGGCGGCATTTCGCGGAAGAAACACCGGTAGCAAGGGCCGCCCGGGCCAAAAATACTGCATTGCCCTTCAAATTGATGCACGCCGCCGAAGATAAAAGCTTTGTTTAAAAAGAAACACGCGTCATTAATCAAATACCGCGAAGGGAGATTGTCCGTCCCATCGATGGTCAAATCATAATCGGCCAGGAGGGCTTTGGCATTGGCGGCGGTAAGCCGTTGTTGATGCGTGGCAATATGGACGTGCGGGTTGATTTGTTTAAGCTTTTCATGCGCGGAGATGACTTTAGGTTTATCGACGTCAGAGGTATAATAAAGGATCTGCCGGTGAAGATTGGACAAGGAAACAACATCCGGATCGACTAGGCCGATGGTCCCCACACCGGCGGCCGCCAAATAAATGGCCGGGGATGAGCCCAACCCGCCGGCCCCGATCATCAGGATACGGGCGCCTTTAAGCCGCAGTTGCCCGGCTTCCCCGATCGCCGGCAGAATGGTCTGGCGGGCATAACGTATTTTTTCTTCTTGAGAAAAATTGCACATTGCCTTGTCCATATGTAAAATATATTGTAGTTCTAAAATCAAAAATTAAAAGTTAAATAATGACGCGGGGGTGGATCTTCTTCAAAATGATGTGATGATGCGGTATTTGCGGGGGCCATCTATATTTCGCGAAGAAGTTATGGCCCTTCCCGTAGGAACGCGGATTGCCCCGGCGGCAACTTCAATGCCAATAAACGTTTGATCGTATCCATAGACGTATATCCATAATAATTCAATTAATTTGGATTATACTCCATAGAGATTATATGTCAAGGAAAAACCGGGACACACTGACTTTTTAAAAATTTGACAAGGCCATGATGGGGCAACTTATTCCCTAATTCCTACGTGGTCATTCCGGCGCCTTTGCCGGTCATTTTGGGATTAGATAGCCACTAAAGATGCCCCAGAGGCACGGCCAGGACCTTATCGGTGATGTGATAAATGTCCTGCCCCCGGTACAAGACAATGCCATACGGCACTGGATGGGGCAGGCCCAGGGCCATGAAGTCAATCATGGCCCGGATGTCGTTCTTGGCGACCTTGGAAGAGGTCTTGACTTCGACCGGGACCAGCCGGTTGCCCGCATCGATAATGAGGTCTATTTCAGCCCCGTTTGAGGTCTGCCAGAAATAGAATTGCGATTTGCGCGGCAACGCGCTGTTGGCTTTGATCATTTCCGTGATGGCCATGGTTTCCACCATGTCCCCCCAGCGTCCGCCGGATTCCATGGATTCAATATTGTCCTGCCTGGTCAAGAAATTCCCCAGGCCGGTATCCAGAATGTACACTTTGGGGGATTTTGTCAGCCGTTTGCGGACATTGGCATAATAGGGATACAGCAAAGTATAGTGGTAAGAAGCCGTCAAAATGTGAAGGTATTTTTTGCAGGTCAGGACATTGATGCCGGTATCATTGGCGGTATGGGAAATATTAAGGATGTTTCCCGTCTGATAGGCCAGCAGTTGATGGAATTTCTGAAAGTCATTCAAATCCGCGATTTGCGCCAGGTCACGCACGTCCCGTTCTATGTAACTAGTGCGGTAAGATTCAAACCAGTTGGTTTTTTCCATGCTTTGCTTAAACTCCCGTAATTTGGGAAATCCGCCCCAAAACAGATGGTCCAACCATTGTTTCTCACTGAGAGGCTGGGTCTGCTCTAATTTATTTAGGACGGCGTCCGCGGAATGAGGGGCTAACAGGACGGACAATAAAGAAGGACGCCTGTAAATTTCCGCCAATCCAAGTGGAAACAATTCAAGGACCCCGGCGCGTCCGGCGAGACTTTCGGTGATTTGAGACAAAAGCAAGAAGTTGGCCGAACCCGAGAGGATGATTTTATATGGCATTTTCTGGTCGGCATGCCACTTGACCGCGTGGAACAGGCCGGGGGTCTTGTGCGCTTCATCAATGATGATATTGGAGTGGATTTTTTCCACGAATAAATCGGGATCGTCATTGATCGACTGGATCATTTTACGCCTGTCCAGGGAGACATAGGTCCAATCTTTGGAAACAAAAAGGTGTTCCAATAGAGTGGATTTTCCGGCCTGCCGGGCGCCGGTCAACAGGACGACCGGGAACTGTTGAATGTGCTGCTGGAGCTTTGACTCCAGGCTGCGGGGGACATAGGACATGCATTAATTATACCATGCAATTCTAGTATCACAATAATATAATTACATGTGTGATGGGTGGTTGGAACCAGGCCCCCACGACCTTGTTTTCAAGCAATATATGGGCTATACTTTATAAGTCAAATAATTATCGCTATCGGCAGGGAAAATGAGCATATGAGATTTAATCACCAGCGGTCCCTTATTTTATTTTTAGTTATTTTATTGGTCTTCCCGTCTCCGGCAATATTTGCCCAAATATTTCCCGAATCCATTGTTCTTCCCACCCCAGGTAAAATCGTGGCCCCAAGTCCTCAGTATGATCCGGTTGTCCTGAAAGGGATTAGAGTCGATTTAAAAGACCCGTTTCGTTTCGAATTTTATATAGATGCCGGTCAATCCAAAGCGGACAAGGATGACCTAAAGCTGGAAGCGGAGGTTTATGAGCGGCAGGACCGTGCCTTCGTGCTTAAAAGCCGGTTAAAGGTATTATTGGAAGAAGATTACGTAGCGCTCAACAAGAACGACAAAAGCGCTACGCTCCCGATAACTTCCATCAATAGTCAACAAAATCAACATTCAGAAAAGTTACAGGGAGTTTCCTTACAAAAAGATACGCATGCGGCCACTTCTCAAATCATCCGTGAAATCATCCTGCCGGAAATTGAGAAAGAGATCAATGAGGGTAAGAATTTTGTCCAATTGCGGCAAATTTACCAGGCTTTGATCCTGGCTTCCTGGTTTAAGAAGCGTTTTGGGGAAAGCTTCCTGGGGCTTAACTATGTTGGTCAAAATAAAGTGAAAGGTGTGGATGTCCGGGACAAACAAATTGCCGGGAAAATTTATGAACAGTATTTAAAAGCGTATAAAAAGGGGGTGTATAACTATGTCCGCGAGGAATATGACATTTCCGTCCATTCAATGGTGCCGCGGAAATATTTTTCCGGAGGGGTTGTGGTGGGCCATGAAATAGACCGGGCAATGAGCATTGTCCCCTTGACAACAGGGCGGCAATTTCAGGAAAGCCTTAAAGGCCCTTTGCTGGCGGTATCCGCAGGGAATAAGATAGAAGAACAGGGAGGGACAAAAGACAGGGCTTTATTGGCCACTATTACGCCTGTGGACAAGATTTTGTCCATGGACCGGCTGCGGTTTACGGATCCCCGCACAGGGGCCGTAAATCAAGATTTTACCGCCCGCATGCGGGAGTCGGACAAGGAATTTCGCGATTTTATGGTGTCTTTGGCCAAAGCAGGAGTTGATGAGAAGACGGGTAAACTGTTAAATGACGAAAGAACTATTGCGCGCAAGCAAATTGAATTGGGGTTGAAGCAGGCGGAAATTGTTAGGGAGTGGTATAACATCGGGCGCGTGGCTTTGGATAAAGACGGGAACGAACAAACGGTGAAAAACCGCAATTATCTGGCTGCTTTGATTGCTTTTAAAAAAGTCGCCGAGACCCAGCCATTATTGCGTGCGGTTTATGGAAATATCGTGATTGCTTCCGAATATAAGCCC
>JACQQW010000021.1 GCA_016206745.1 Candidatus Omnitrophota bacterium
CCGTGCCGCCGGCCAGGACGCACCTGGCTTCCCCCATTTGGATCCTCATTGCCGCGTCAACCACCGCCTCAATGCCGGAGGCGCAATTGCGGTGCACGGTAAAGGCAGGCGTGGTTTTGGGCACGCCGCTCAAAAGCCCTATGACGCGGGCGATATTGGCCGCGTCCGCGGGCTGGCCCACGCAGCCGAAAATCACTTCATCAATATTTCTGACATCCAGCCCTGTGCGTTCGATCAATTCGCGGGCGGCCACGCGCCCCAGTTCCACCGCGCTTAAATCATTAAAGGCCGTCCCCATTTTGCAAAACGGGGTACGGATGCCGTCGACGATTGCTATGCGTTCCATAAATCATCCTTTCGGTCGCAGGTCCAAAATCCGTTTTTCTTTATTTGCGGTCTCCAGCTCCAGGCGTTTAAGCATTTCAGGCAGGGGAATAAACTTGATTTCATTGGGCGTAATTTCGGTGGCGCCGATCAATTGGTCTTTGATCATGCATGCCACGGCCTCTTCACTGACCCCTGCTTTCAAAGCAATATAGACCACCACTTCATCCACTTCATACGGATCATTGTGGCGTTTACGGATCTCAATCTGCCACTCCTCCACCGGCGCAATGTCATTGAGCACGGACCCGAAATGGTTTAAATTGACCAGGGTCCCCTTGACCTTGGACAATTGCAGGTCCTTGGTATCGGACAGCCGGGAAATGTCGCTGGACAAACGCAAGGTGGCGCGGCCGCAATAAGGGCATGCCCCATAGGTGATGCCTCCTTTAACAAAATCACCGGTGCGGTAACGCAGGACCACGCTGGCGCGCGCGTCAAGGGGCGTGTACACCAATTCACCGTCCTGGCCCTCCCCTTTGACCTCGCCGGTTTGCGGGTCGACGACTTCAAGAATCTCTTTGTCCGGATACAAATGGTAGCCGCTGGACACCTGGTTTTCCGCCGGGCATTCGGCCCAGGCACTGCGCGCCTCGGTAAAACCATAGGTGCCGAAAATGCGCGCATCCCGGGCCCCCTGCGCGGCCAGCATTTCAGCCAGTTTTTGTTTATACGGCACCGTCACTTTGGCCGCGCCTAAAACAATCTTTTTTAAAAAAGACAGGTCGTGGCCTTTTTCCTGGGCGAAACGCACCAGGTGATACACATAACTGGGGACACCCAGCACCATCGAGGGTTTAATGCGCAGTAAAGCCGACATATTGCCCTCGGTCCCCAGGACCTTGCCCCCGCCGGTGCTTAAGGCAAACACACCGGCCTCGATGGCGCCGAAAAACACCTGCCAGAACGCCAAATGCGGGGCAAAAGGAAATATGTTCATGATGCGCTCATCCGGCTGTATGTCAAAGAGTTTGACCATGCGGCAGCCGGAAAGGTTCAAATTGTCCAAATCGTAACGGCTGTAGGTAAACGGCACCGGCGTGCTGGTCGTCCCGGTGGTGAAGGTCATAAAAACAGGCCGGTATTCCCTGGCCAGGGCCGCCTGCACGGACTCTTTGCCGTTTAATAAAGACCGCGCGGCCAGTCCAAATAATTTTGTTTTCGGCCAGGACCGCCGGATTTTCTCCTGGTCGGGGGCCAGCACAAATTCCCGTGACTTCTGCGGATTGTCCTTGGAAACCAAATCCAGTTTACTGGAAAACGGGACCTGCTGCAGGTCTTCGATGGTGCGGATATGCCGGGGATTGATCTTATGGTCGTCGAAAAGTTTACGGTAATGGGCGCTGAATGGATAAACATGGCCGTTAATAAAATACTGTAATTTGCGGTTTTGCAACTCCCTGATCTGCGCGCAGGATAAAGAGGTTATGTGCCGCCACGGATCCATGCCGATAGTGTAATACACGCCGATTGCACAAGCCAGGAAAGATTAAAAAAAATAGAGACGCAACAAAAGTTGCGTCTCTATGAAATAAAAAACTAAACGTGATTACTCGGTTTCAGCGGCAGCCGGGGCAGCAACAGGTTCTTCCGCCATTTCATCTGCCGGGACCTCTAAAGCCGCGAATTTATCGGCATATTGTTCCGGATTTTTATCGAACATTTCCTTTCCTGCTTTGCATACATTGTAGATCTTGCCCTCATATTCGACCTGCGCCATGTCATCCGCTTTGATTTCTTCACCGGTGATGGGGCACATTTTATTGCCGACTTCAACCGCCGCCGGAGCAACAGCTTCTTCCACCGCAGGAGCAACGGCGTCCTCATCCGCCTTCATTTCCTGGGCGAACGCCAAGCCGGCTGTAAGCATAAATACCGCGGTTAATACTGCTAGTTTCTTGTCCATTCCTTCTCCTCCTTGGTGTCGACGGCTTCTTAGAACCGTCTGGTTGGTTAATATTGTCCAAATCCCATGATATTTCCCTTAAGACATATAGGATTAATCTAGCAAAGTCCGGGTAAAATACCAGTAAAATTACATAAAATTATGACATTAATGGGAAACGCACTGCCTGGATTTCTCCTCAATCGATGCCATTAATTCCTCAAATGATTTCTCAAAAGCGGCCAGGCCCTCTTCCAAAAGTTTCCCGCACACCACATTAACATCAATGCCCAATAAGCGCAATTGCCCAATGGTCCCCTGGGCCCGGGCCACGTCATAAGGCAGGGCCGTCTTGACCGTCCCATGGTCCAAATAGGCATCCAGGGTCTTGTCAGGGAGCGTATTGACCGTTGGGGATGCCATCAATTCCGTGACGTATTTGAGGTCGCTGTATTTGGGGTCCTTGGTGCCGGTGGAAGCCCACAAAACACGCTGAAGCCGGGCGCCCTGGGCCTCAAGCCCCTTGAACTCATCTGAGGCAAACGCGTTTTGAAATTTATGGAAAATGATTTCGCAATTACTGACCGCGGCGGCGCCGCGCAAGGACATCAATTGGATTTTACGAGCGGCATCCGCATTGTCCGATTGCCCATCAATCCATTGATCCACGGCCGTGTCCAGGCGGCTGACAAAAACACTGGCCACCGAGCGGACCCTGGAGGGATCTCCCCCGCGCTGCGCCAAGACCTTTATGCCTTTGCAATAGGCCCATACCACCTGGCTGTATTGTTCCGCCGAAAAAATCAAGGTCACGTTCACATTGACCCCCTGGGAAATCAATTTCTCAACCACCAGACAACCATTCTTAGTGGCCGGGACTTTGATCATGGCATTGGGACGGTTGAGTTTCCTCCACAGACGCAGGCCTTCTTGAGACTGAGCGTCTGATTCATTGGCAAGTTTCGGGTTGATTTCCAGGCTGACATACCCGTCCAGCCCTTTGGTCTGGTCATATACCCCGCGGAATAAATCCGCCGCCTCCCCCACGTCCTTAATGGTCAATTCATCGTAAATGTCAAACGTGCTTTTACCCGCCCTGGTCAAAGCAAGGATGTCCCGGTCATAATCATGGCTGGTGGAAATGGCCTGTTTAAAAATGGTGGGGTTGGAGGTCTGCCCCCGCAAACCCTGGCCAATAAGGGATTTTAATTTGCCGGAAGTGATCATGGAACGGCTGATATTGTCGATCCACAAACTCTGGCCGAGTTGGGCGAGTTCGCGCATTTTGGCGTGGGGCATTATTATCCCTTCCTGGGCAGGCACAGGGGCCTGCCCTACAATTTACGTTTAATGACTTTCTTTACTGCTTCTATAATGTTTACGTCTTTAAGGCCGTAATGGGCCAATAATTGCGCCGGCGCGCCGCTTTCCCCGAATGAATCTTTGACCGCCACCATTTCCATTGGCACGGGCGCGTGCTGGGCCAATACTTCCGCGACCGCGGACCCCAGACCGCCGTGGATTTGATGCTCCTCGGCCGTGACAATGGCGCCGGTTTCGCGGGCGGCCGCGACAATCGCCTGCGCGTCAATGGGCTTGATGGTGTGCATATTGATGACCCGCACATCAATGCCTTGGGATTTTAATTGTTCCGCGGCAGATACGGCCTCAGACACCATGGCCCCGCAGGCAATCACCGCAACATCTTGGCCCGGGCGCAGGCAATTGGCCTTGCCGATTGTAAACGGATCGTTGTCTTTTGTCAGTATGGGAAGGGGCGCGCGGGAGGTGCGCATATACATGGGGCCGGATTCATTGGCGATGGCGGCCGTGGCTTTTTTGGCTTCGATGTAATCCACCGGGCAAATGACCTTCATATTGGGCAAAACCCGCATGATGGCAAAATCCTCCAAACATTGCGCGCTGGCCCCGTCTTCCCCGACGGTCACGCCCGCGTGCGAACAAACCACTTTCACGTTGGTTTTATTATAGCACACGTCCAGGCGGATCATGTCATAAGCGCGGTTGGTCAAAAACACCGCGAAGGACGTGGCAAAGGCCACAAAACCTTGCGTACTTAAACCGGCGGCCGTACCTATCACATCTTGTTCGGTGATGCCCAAATTAAAAAAACGGTCCGGAAATTCTTTTTTAAAATATTCGGCGCGGGTGGCATCCTCCAAGTCGCCGGAGACCACCACAATATTGGGATTAGTTTTCCCTAAGGCCACTAACTCTTCGCCAAAACCGTCTCTGGTTGGAATGGGTTTTAATTCCATAATTCTTTTAATGCTGCCGCCAATTGTTCTTTATTCGGCGCTTTGCCGTGCCAGGC
>JACQQW010000202.1 GCA_016206745.1 Candidatus Omnitrophota bacterium
CCGGCCGGGCGATTTGGTGCTGTTTCTTGGCGCCGGCGATATTTACCATTTATCGGATGGGCTGGTCAAGATGTTGCGGGTGAAGGAAGTGCCCGTATGAGCGCAGGTCCGCGGTTTGGAAATATCGGTGTGTTGATGGGCGGGTATTCGTCGGAGCGGGAAATTTCGTTGAAATCCGGCCGGGCGGTCGCCGCGGCCTTGTCGGCGGCCGGCCACCAGGTGACGCCTGTGGACATTACGGCCCAGGACAAACAAAAGATCATTGAACAGGTCCGTTCGGCCGGTATGGACATTGCTTTCATCGCCTTGCACGGACGGTTGGGCGAGGACGGGGTCATTGCGTCCATCCTGGAAGAAATGGACATTCTTTATACCGGCTCCGGCCCGCAGGCCGGCCAAAAGGCCTTTAATAAAATCACCGCCCAGCGCATTTTTAAAACGCAAGGCCTGGCCGTGGCGGACCATGTGTGCATTTCCGATGGCAAGATCATGGATTTTAAAGAAGCGTTCGCGGCGCTTAAAAAACTTCCCTTTGTGGTCAAAGCGGCCTGTGAAGGATCCAGCATCGGCATTTATGTGGTGCGCCACCCATCGCAATGGGAGGGGGCGATCAGAGATGCCTTGTCGTTCGGCCCCCAGGTGATCATCGAGAAATTCATTAAAGGCCGGGAATTGACCGCGGGCATTCTTGACCGCGAAGCCCTGCCCCTGGTTGAGATCCAACCCAAGGGGGCATTTTTTGATTTCACTTCCAAATACCAGAAGGGCCTGGCGCAATACACCGTGCCGGCCCAGGTTCCCGAAGACTTAGGGAAGCAACGCCGGCAACTGGCATTGGCCGCGCATGAGGCGCTGGATTGCCGGGGATTTTCCCGCGTCGACATCAGGGTCGACGAAGAAATGCGGCCGTTTATTTTGGAAATCAACACCATCCCCGGTTTTACCGAGACCAGCCTGTTCCCCAAAGCGGCGCAAGAGGCAGGGTACAGCTTTATTGATGTGTGTGAGAAGCTCCTGGATTTAGCCAATGGCAAAGAAACCCAGCGTTAATATCCCCGCGATCCACGTTGTCCGCCTCATTGTTTTTTTATTCATAGGGCTGGTCCTGTTCGCCTGTTATGCGCGCGCGGTCGAATTTTTGACCACATCACAGCTGTTCGCCGTGCGGGATGTGATGATCGACGCTTCCATTCAGTTTGTGGACACCGGTGATTTGCGGCGTTTAAAAGGACGCAATATATTTAAAGTGGACATTCAAAAATTGCAGGACAAAATCAAGGCGCAATATCCCCAGATTGCCCAATTGCAGGTCGTCCGGCAACTGCCCGACCGCATCAAGGTCCTGGCCCAAAAAAGAGATGCTCTGGTGCAGGCCATAGTCAAGGGCAAGGTCCTTTTAATCGATACCGAAGGCGTGGCCATGTATTATGCGGCCTCCGCGGTCGATTTACCGGTGGTCCAATGTGAGCTGGGGGCGCCATCCAAAATCATTTTAGGGGCTCCGTTGGCGTCCAAGTCCATCCATTTGGCGGTGCAGATGGTCCGCAGGTTTAAGGCCGCGGCGCATTTGTCCCGGCTTAAAATCACGTCGCTGGATTTATTTAATTTATCACGGATCGACCTGACCGTCGGCCAGGGCCTGCATGTGATTTTGGACCAGGACAATTATGCCTCTAAATTGGAAATGCTGGAACTTATGGCGGCGCAGAAGAAAATCGATTTCACGCAGTTTAAATATGTTGATTTGCGTTTTAATGAACCTATATTGGGCGAACATCCCAAATTAGAATCTAAATGAGCGGGGGATGAGCCATGATTAAGCGTACGGCCTATTTTTGCGGTCTGGATATCGGTGTCCATGGCGTCAAAGCCAGCTTGGTCCATGCGCGGGACAAACAAAATCTGGACTTGCTGGGTGTTTTTGAAGCGCGTTCGACGGGATTTAAAGACGCCTCGGTTAGCGATTTAAGCGAACTTGCCGACTGTGTCAGCCGCGCGGTCAACAGCGTTTGCCGGAAATGCGCCGTGAAGGTCCAGGCGGTGCATTTAGGCATCAGTTCCGAATGTGTCGACGCGCGGCGTTCCTCGGCGGTCGTCCCTTTGATAGACGCCGGCACCAAGGTGATCAGCCGCGGCGACATTAACAAAGTGGATCATCAGGCCAGGCTGCTGGGGACGGGCCTGGAAGAAGAAATCATCCATGATTTTCCGCAAATGTATAAAGTCGACGATGTCAACGCGGCGGTCAATCCCACCGGGCTTTATGGCCGTAAATTAGAATCCAGCTTATTGCTGCTGCTGGCCAACAGCAACCGGCTGCGCAATGTGGTCAAGTCCGTCCACCAGGCCGGTCTTGAGGTGGCCCAAGTTTCTTTAAGCAGTGTGGCCGCTTCCGGCGTGGCGTTCGATGCGGACTTAAAAAACCAGGGCTGCGTCTTGGTCGATATCGGCGCGGGCATGACCAGCGTTCTGTTTTTTAAAGACGGGGTGCTGGGCGACATTCAATTTGTGCCTTGGGGGGGGCAGTATTTGACCCAAAGTTTGGCCGAACGTCTGGGTCTGGCCGTGGATTTGGCCGAAGACATTAAAAAAACCCACGCGGTGGCTTTTGCCCATGCCGCTAAAGAAGCGGCCGCCGTGTCCGGGGGCGAGATTTTAATTAAACGCGAGAAAGATTATTTGCCCATACGCCGCGCGGCCGTCTGCGAAGCGGTCAATTGGGAAGTGGAAAACCTTCTCACCCATTTGGAAACCGTGGTCAAGGGGTCGCCGTTGTTCCACGGCATCAACAAAGGGGTGGTGATGGTCGGCGGCGCGTCGCTTTTGCCTGGCCTTATGGAGCGCATCGAAACGCGGCTGAACATGCCGGTCACCATGGGGGCCGCCAAGGGGCTTAATAATGCCGCTCTGTTTGCCGGGGCCATTGGCCTGGCGCAGATGAGCTATGTGAAAAAGGCGCGGGAACGCATTGATTTAAAAACACCTGGAGATTTAAAAAACAAAGTGGTCGAACGGGTGCGGGAGTTGTGCCAGGAGTATTTTTAGCCATGCTTCGCCAAAAGGCTTTCGCGTTTGGCTACGCAGGCCCTAGTTGTCTTTTTGCCTGTGGTCGCTGCGCCGGCGGCTTAAATTAAAGTCGATATTTTTAAGCACGGACCGCAGCCGTAAAAGGCTGCTGAAAATATACAACATCCAGAAGGAATTAAACAGCAGCAGGATGACGATCAGCAGGGTGTTGACCGATTGGGTCATGAGTAAACGTTCAATGACGCTGTCTTTATTCAGGTCCAGGCCGGCATTGATGATTTTAAGGGCATTGGCGAATACGCCCACAAAAATTGCCACCAAAATGGCTTCGAAAAAGAGGATATAAAAATGGCGGATGATCCATTGGGAAGCACGGTTGTCCCATTGACGGACCTTGTTCATGAAGTCATTGAAGCCCATAAGTTTAATTATAAAGGCATAATGTTTTAAGTAAAGATTTTTATGATAGTTATGGGATTTAGAAAATTTATTTTGATGGCAATGCTATTGTCATGCGCGGCCTGCGCGCCCGCG
>JACQQW010000224.1 GCA_016206745.1 Candidatus Omnitrophota bacterium
TTGCAAGAGCGTTAAAGCTTACTGCATCAAAAGCAAAAGTTCCTGCCGATTTATTAAAAATAAAAGATATACAGCCTGCATTATTAACAGCAGCAGGTGTGTCGGATAAAGCAACCAACTTTCTAGAGAATTCAGATAAGCAAGAAGCTATCTATGGCCTTATTGAGAATTTCTTGGAGCCGTCTGGGGTAGATTTTGTTGAGGAGCTCGTTTTCAGATTTCTCCTTACTCGCGGAGACTCCCTTGGTGGATCGATGCGTAATATTGGTGGTTTTATGGCTCAGAAGAAGCTTACTCGATCTTTAATAGCACACCTAAGACTTACTCAAAAATCATGTGGTTGGTTACATGCAGATACAAAAGCTTGGGCAACACTTCCAACTGAGGATACTGATATTGAGCTGCATTTACGTGGTCTGTCATGGATATCTGATAGAGGGCCTCGAACACTTATCTATAATCTAAAGGTTCCAATTGTCAATAATAATGTTGACCTCTGTTTGTTTGCATGTTTACCAAAAGACATCTCGATAAAAACTTATAACACAGCCTCAGCATACGTTGCGCTCGGAGAATTAAAAGGCGGCATTGATCCGGCAGGTGCAGACGAACACTGGAAAACTGCTCGAACAGCCTTAAATCGAATTCATGTCGCCTTTCAAGAAAAAGGGGTTAAGCCACATGCTTTTTTTATTGGCGCCGCCGTGGAAACTAAGATGGCCTCCGAAATCTGGAGCTTACTTCAAACAGAGATTCTAGAAAATGCTGCTAATCTAAATAGCGAAGACCAGGTTGTTTCTATTGCGCAATGGCTGTGTACCTTATAATCGTAAAAGAAAGCTTATTATAAAAAGATTAAATGTTCCAACGACATGTCTTTAAAGAAAATTGCATATTTATTTGGCGCCGGAGCAACCCACGCAGAAATAATTAATTCCGAACAGGACCCGGATGTTAATTTTAGAGATAAATATGAATTGCTCATTCCTAGCGTTTCTACAAGAGTAATAAAAAAGGCTTACAAGAAATCATCTTGGCAGGGAGAAAAAGAATTAAAGCAGGGCAAAACGCGGATTGTTCAGTCCTTGGCTGAATTACGTAGTTGATTTATGTCTCCTCGAGTTATTCCCTATTAGGTTTTGCTTGACGCGGCTTGACGGCTATGTTAAATTTTTATGCTCTTCCAATCTTAACAGGAGGGATTTTAATGCAGATAGTGACGGTTTTTTGCTGTTGTTTAGGCCTGCTCCTGAGTGCTGGCTGTTCCTCCAGGCCCCACGATCCCAATAAAATCCTGCTCTGGCATTGGATGACGGACCGCGATGAGACCCTTAAGAAACTCGCCGGACAATATCAGAAAGAAACGGGCATAGAAGTCACCATCGAATTATTCGCGCCCTCCGACGCGTATTCCCAGAAAATCATCGCCGCCGCCCAGGCTAATGTCCTTCCCGACATTTATGGCATCCTCGATAAAAAATCGATTTTCGCCGATTTTATCAAGGCCGGCTTGGTGGCGGATTTAAGCGCCGAATTCGCCGTTGATAATGCCGCCTGGACCAAGGTCTTGTTCGAAAAGGCGCTGGCGGTCAACCGTTTTGAAGCAGGCAATATTTACGGCATCAAACCCGGCGTTTACGGCGTCCCCATCGATGTGACCAACATGCAAATGCTGTACAATAAAAAATTGCTGGCCAGGGCCGGCATACAAAACCCTCCCCGGACTTACGATGAATTCATCAAGTCCGCCGCGGCCTTGAAACGCATCGGCGTCCCGCCCTTTGTTTCCGGCTGGGGCGAATTGTGGCTGGCGGACTGTTTTGCTTCCAATTACGCGTTTAACATCATGGGCGAGGAAAAGGTGATGGCCACCTTCCGCGGGGAAGTGCCTTATACGGACCCCGACTGGATCAAGGTGCTGGACATTTTCCGTGATTTACGCGACAAAGGCGTCTTGATTGATGGGATTGTCACCAAAGGCAATAAGTACGCTGAGCAGGATTTCGCCCTGGAACGCGCCGCGTTTACTTTTAACGGGTCCTGGTGCGTCAATGTGTACAAAGACATGAACCCGGATTTGGACTACGGCGTCATGCCTCCTCCTCCCATCACCAACGCGCATGCTTTGAAAATTTGGGGCGGGGCGGGCTCTTCGTTCGTGGTCAATAATACGTCTTCCAATAAAGACAAAGCCATCGCGTTCTTAAAATGGCTGACGGCCAAAGACAGCCAGGCAGTGTTGGCCAAACAGACCAATAATTTGCCCTCCAACCGCGAAGCCATGGCAATGATCCCGCCGGTCTTGGAAGCATTTGCCAAGGGCATGGAAAATTCCACCCACCCGACCATCTGGCCATTGAATGAAAATCCGCTGGTCGTGGAAGCTTTTGATAAAGGCATACAGGCGATCATCATTGGGGAAAAGACCCCCCAGCAGGCCGCGGCGGGCGTGCAACAGGTCAAAGACCGGGAAACGGCCAAACAAAAAAAATAATGCCCCGGACCCCTAAACAAGCGGCGATCTTAAAAAACAATCTCCAGAATTTTCTTTTTGTCCTGCCGGCTTTTGCCATTTTTACCACTTTTTATATTTACCCGTTTTTCGAAATGTTCAATTTGTCTTTGCATGAATGGAAAGGCATCGGCCCCAAGACCTTTGTGGGGCTGGCCAATTTTCAGGAATTGATGGGGGACGGCATTTGGTGGTCCTCCATGGGCCACGCGGCGTACATTACTTTGATTGCCCTGACTTTTCAAAACGCCCTGGCTTTTGCCCTGGCCCTGGCCTGCGACCGCGAAATCCGCATGAAGCGTTTTTACCGGGTGATTTTTTTCATTCCGCCGGTGCTGTCGGAGGTCGTGGTGGGGATTTTGTGGAACTGGATTTTGGATCCCGGCATTCAAAACGGCCAGCACATCGGTTTGCTCAATCATTTCCTTTATATGTCTGGCCTGCCGCAATTGGTGCACAATTGGCTGGGCGACCCCAAGACCGCGCTGACCTGCATTGCCATTGTCCATAGCTGGAAGGGTTTTGGCTGGGGTTTTATCATGCTTTTGGCAGGCCTGCAAACGATTGATAAACAGCTTTACGAGGCGGCCAAAGTTGACGGGGCAAGCTCCTGGAGGACATTTATTAATGTCACCATTCCCATGATGCTGCCGGTGATTCTGGTGGTGGTGATTTTGACGATCTTGGGTTCCATGCAGGTGTTTGTGTTGATCATTTCCATGGTCGGCAAGGGATTGGTGTTCCATACCGAAGTGCCGGTCACGCGCATCCTGGCGTCGATGTCCGGGACCAACCGGTTCGGCTATGCCTGCGCCCAGGCGGTTGTGTTCGGCGCCATTCTGGTGGCGGTTTCGTTCGCGGTGAAAAAACTTTCGGACAAAGCGAAACAGGCGTGAATTAAGGGGACACGCACCTAAATTCCGGGGACATGTACAGTTTTTGTACGTGTCCCCGGAATCAGGTAATTCGGATGTGATCTTATGAATATAAACAAATACCGTATTTTTGGGTCATTTAAATCCACGATCATTCACACATTTCTGCTCAGTGTGACCATGACCTGTTTGTTCCCTTTGTTCTGGATGGTCCGCTCCGCGTTTATGAGCAATCAGACCATTTTTGTCGACAAGTCTCTTATTCCCCAAGAGTTGTACTTTAATAATTTTTCCACCGCCTGGATCAAGGGTAATTTCGCCATCTATTTTTTAAACAGCGTTATTTACACCGTCTGTGTGGTGGCCGGCATTGTGCTGGTGGCCTCACTGGCCGCATACGCGTTTTCACGCCTGCATTTTCCCGGCAAAAACATCATTTTTTATTTGTTCGTGGCCGCCATGATGATTCCCTTGCCCGGCAGTTTCGTGCCTTTGTTCGTGCTCATGAACAAATTGCATTTGATCAACACCCGCTTTGGGTATATTTTGTGCATGATCAATGTCGGGCTTTCGATGAGCATCCTTTTGTTGAAGACTTTTTTTGACAAAATGCCCGCCGATCTGGAAGATGCCGCCCGCATCGACGGCTGCAGCAAGCTGGGGATCTGGTGGTACGTGGCCCTGCCCCTGGCCCGTCCGGCCATCGCGGTGATCGTGATTTTCAATTCTTTAAACGTGTGGAACGAGTATATCCTGGCGACTTTGCTCTTGGGGGACACCAAATTAATGCCCCTGCAAAGGGGCTTGATGGTGTTCCAGGGCGCAAACAGCGTCGATTATCCGGTGCTCATGGCGGGACTGACCATGGCCGCCGCGCCCATTGTCCTGGTATACCTGGCCATGCAAAAACACATCGTCAAAGGCCTGTCCTCGGGGGCGGTGGTAGGATAGCTCTTTTTTCCTTCAGCTAGTTTAATTTTAGCTCCATCTTCATCCTCTACAAGTTTGTAAA
>JACQQW010000209.1 GCA_016206745.1 Candidatus Omnitrophota bacterium
AGAATTTCTTAAAGAGATTAAGAGCAAAATCCTTTTGGCGCGGATCCATGCCCATCAAAGGCTTAATCGCAGCCATATACGGCTTTATTGGGATTTAGGTAAAACAATTGTTGAGCGTCAAAAGAAATATGGCTGGGGACAAAGTATAGTTGAAAGATTGGCCAAGGACCTGCAGACCACCTTTCCCAATGTGACTGGTTTTTCTGACCGTAACTTATGGAATATGCGTAGCTTTTATGAGGCTTATCGAGGTGCGCCAATTCTGCAACAGCTTGTTGCAGAAATTCCATGGGGCCATCATTTACTTATATTGAGCAAAGTGGAAAATATGAAGGAACGGGAGTACTACATCAAAGCGGCCGCGAAAACAGGATGGAGCCGGGATGTACTTTTGAACCAAATTAAAGCCAATGCATATATGCACGCTAAATCCAAAGGCAAGTTTCATAATTTTGAGAGGGCCCTCCCAGATTATTTAGTGGAACAGGCCGACGAGTCCATTAAAAGTGTTTATAGTCTGGATTTTCTTGGGATCACAAAACCCGTCAAAGAACGGGAATTGGAAAACCGGTTGGTTGAAAAGGTAAAAAGATTTATTCTCGAGCTGGGATATGGCTTTTGTTTCATTGGGAATCAACAAAAGGTGACATTGGGCAATAATGAATATTTTATCGACTTGTTGTTTTTTAACCGCAAATTGAGGAGCCTCGTCGCGATTGAATTAAAAGCAGGAAAGTTTCAGCCGGAATATGCCGGTAAAATGGATTTTTATTTGCACATTTTGAATGACAAGCACAGGATGAAGGAAGAAAATCCGCCCATTGGGATTATTTTATGTGCCACAAAAGATGATTTAGAGGTTGAGTATGCTCTTAAAAGCGTTAAGCATCCGGTCGGCATTGGTGAATACCAGTTGACTACAAAATTGCCGGACAAATTAAAGGGCATGATTCCCAGCGAACAGGAGATCCGAGCGGCTCTTAAGCGGGAAATTTAGGGGAGGGGGGCCAGAAACAGGGACTCCAGGCGCATAGTTAATATAATCCATTTATAATTGAACAGCAGTGACAAGGAATGATTATGCCAACTACGGATTTCAATAAGACCGCCGCCATTTCCGATGGCCATGAGGCCAAGAAGGCCGGTTATAAGGTGCCGTTCGGCACCGTGTCCATCACCCCCAAGGCCAAGCAGCTCATTGATGAAGCTATTGAACGCCGCTGGCTGACCAAGGGCAAATATGTCAAAGAATTTGAAGATAAATTTGCGGCGCTGTTCGGGGTCAAATACGGCATCGCGGTTTCCAGCGGCACCGACGCGGACGCCATTGCCTGCGCCATATTGTATGATTTCGGCGCCCGGCGCGGGGACGAGATCATCATTCCGGCCCTGACTTTCGTGGCCACCGGCAATGCGGTCCTGCAGGCCGGGTTTAAACCGGTGTTTGTCGATGTCAAACGGGAGACCCTCAACATAGACCCGGACAAGATCGAAGCGGCCATCACCAAACGCACCCGGGCGATCATGCCCGTGCATTTGATGGGCAAGCCCGCGGACATGGACAAAATTATGGCCATCGCCCGGAAACATAAATTGCATGTCATTGAAGACGCGGCCGAGGCCCATGGCGCGGAATATAAAGGCAAAAAGATCGGCGCCATCGGGGACATGGCCTGTTTTTCCCTGTACGCGGCGCACATCATCACCACCATTGAAGGCGGCATGATCATCACCGATAATGAGCGCATGGCCGAGGCCGCCCGCAGTTTGCGCAACCACGGCATCGACGGCAAGTTCCGTTTCAGGCGCATCGGTTTCTCTTCCAAAATGAATGAGATCGAGGCCGCGGTGGGTCTGGGCAATGTTGATATTTTCCACGATATCCTGAATAAACGCCGGCGCAATGTCTTGTACCTGATCGAAAAGTTCAAGAAGTTTGGACCGTATTTCATTTATGTCAAGGAAGAGGCGCATGAAAAACTGGGTCCCCATGCCTTCTCCATGATCGTCAGGCCGGGGCTTAATTTCACCAAGGATGAATTTGTTGCTTTTCTCGAACAAGAGGGGGTGGACTCACGCAATTTGTTTTATTCCATCCCGACCCAGACGCCCAGTTACGCGTTTATGGGGCATAAAATCGGTGATTTCCCCGAAAGCGAATTTTGCTCCAATAACGGGACGCATATCGGCTGTCACCAGGACATTGAGATCAGCCAGATGGACCACGTTATCGCCACCGTCGATAAATTTCTTAAAGGAAAAAATAGTGACAGGCACTAAATATGCGCATTGCTGTTAATTGCCGGTCGATTTTATTAAACAACCGCACAGGGATCGGCCGGTATACCTACCATTTGCTCGATGCCCTGGGTAAAGTTGATGGGCATAATGCCTATTCCCTGTATGCGCCTTTGCGTTTGTTTGACCGCAAGCGGCGTTTGCCGGATTTTCCTTATAAGAATTTCAGACGGCAGGTGGATCGTTTCCATAAAGGCGTTGGGCCGGCGGACATTTATCATGTGCCCTGCCCGGATGATATCGGGCATTATGAAGGAAAATTGGTCGTCACCGTCCACGATTTGATTTATAAGACTTACCCGCAGGCGCACACCCAACAGACCATTGATTTGACCGAACGTTATATGGGCCAAATGGTCCGGCGTGCGGACAAGATCATTTGCATTTCCGATCATACCCGGGAGGATGTGCACCGTTTTTTTGATGTTCCCCGTCAGAAGACCTGCGCCATATTAAACGGGGTGGACCATGCCATTTTTTATCCTATTGAAGATTTGGCGCCGGCGCAGGCTTTTTTAAAGACCATCGGCGTGAACGGAGGATTCGTGTTGTTTGTGGGGACCATCGAGCCGCGTAAAAATTTAGCTGGACTCCTGCAGGCCATGGGGCAGTTAAAGACGGCAGGTAAAAAACTGCCGCACCTGGTGGTCGCCGGCATGCGCGGATGGATGATGGAGAAAATCACACCGGTCATTGAGCAATCGGGATTAAAAGACAGGGTCATTTTTACCGGATTTGTTACCGACGCCCAGTTAAATATGCTTTATAATACCTGTGCCATGTTTGTGTTCCCTTCCTTTTATGAGGGGTTTGGTTTCCCCATCGTGGAAGCTTTTTGCGCCGGGGCCCTGGTTGTGGCGTCCAAAACTTCCAGCTGTCTCCAGATCAGCGGGGACGCGGCTTTATTGGTCGACCCGGCCAGGCCGGATGATATCGCCGGGGCAATCATGCGTTTGATGGAGGATGCCGCGCTGGCGCAGCAACTGCGGCAAAAAGCCTTGGCAAGGGCGAAGTCCTTTTCATTCGAAAAAACCGCCCGGGAAACCGTAAACGTTTACGAACAACTATGCCCCAATTAAAAGCAGTTTTTGATCAATGGATGCAAAAGCCCACCCGCACCGATGCATTCATTTTATGTTTGTTTGTCCTGCTGATCACATGGCATCCGTTTTATCTGCACCAGCAAATCAATCTTTTTGAATTGGGGCTTTATTTGCCGGGCATTGACGGTATTTTGAATGGTCAAATCCCTTACCGGGATTTCTTTTATTTGCGGGGCCCCGTCGATTTATATTTACCGGCATTGTTCATGCGTTTCTGGGGTGAACACGTCGCTGTTTTATGCGCGTATTTTTATGCCGGCACGGTGATGACATTGATCATTTGCGTGATTATCGCGCGGGAGTTATTGCCATCCAGGATATTTTTTTATATGCTGGTCCCCGTGCTGGTGGCGCGCACCTTTCCCCGGGTGGTCTTCACGTATTGGGGGGGCTTGCGTTATGCCTGGGGATTATTGGCTGTGTTGTGTGTTATATATTTTTTACGGGGGCGAAAGATAGGGTGGCTGGCAGCAGCGGGTATTTTTACTGCCATCGCAGGTTTAACAAGCATTGAGATCGGCGTGTGCGCTTTTACCGCGGCTACCGTTGTTTTATTATGGGACGGCGGTTGGCGGCGGTATTTAAGCGCGTATTGTGCGGCCATATTGACGGTCGTCGGGTCATATTTTATTTATATGGCCGCAAACGGCGCTTTGGCCGACTATCTTAATACCCAGTGGGTGATCGTCACTCAAATGACCAAGACTTTTGTCCAGACCGAGCCGGTGCCTGCCAATTTATTTCAAATATTGCACGCCCTTTTGATCCCAAATGACAAGAATTTCCGGCAAATGACATCGGTTTACTGTTATCTGTTTCTTGTTACGTATTTATTTTTGCGCCGGCGGTCCCATCAGTTGGATTGGATGGACAAGGCCGCGGCCGCGGCCGCCGTATATGGATTTA
>JACQQW010000210.1 GCA_016206745.1 Candidatus Omnitrophota bacterium
ATTCACGGGCATTTTTATCAGCCGCCGCGGGAGAACCCATGGCTGGAAGAGGTGGAGCTGCAGGATTCCGCCTATCCCTATCATGACTGGAACGAGCGGATCACCACGGAATGCTATGCCCGCAACGCCGATGCCCGCATCCTCGACGGCAGCCGCAGGATCGTTGACATCGTCAATAATTATTCCCGCATCAGTTTTAATTTCGGCCCCACCCTGCTGTCCTGGATGGAAAAAAAGTCGCCGGAGGTATATGCCGCCATCCTTGAGGCCGACCGTTTAAGCCAGAAGAATTTTTCTGGCCACGGCGGCGCCATGGCCCAGGTGTACAACCACATGATCATGCCTTTGGCCAACACCCGCGACAAACGCACGCAAGTCCTCTGGGGGATCAAGGATTTTGAGTGCCGTTTTAAACGCAAGCCCGAGGGGATGTGGCTGGCGGAAACAGCGGTGGATTTGGAAACGCTCGACATTATGGCGGAGCAGGGCATTAAGTTTACGGTCCTGGCCCCCCATCAGGCCAGGCGGGTCAAAGATGCCGGCCAGGACATGCTCTGGCGCGACGTCAGCACGGGCAAGGTGGACCCGCGTATGGCGTACCGCTGTTATTTGCCCTCCGGCAGAACCATCCACATCTTCTTTTACGACGGCCCCATTGCCCAGGGGGTGGCTTTTGAAGGGATGCTCAATAACGGCGAGTACTTTGCCCGCCGGCTGGTCAGGGAATTCAACCCCAATGACCCGCAGTCTCAGCTGGTGAATATTGCGACCGATGGAGAGACCTACGGACACCACCATAAATTCGGCGACATGGCCCTGGCCTATTGCCTGCGTTACATGCAGACCCATCAGCTGGCGCAATTGACGGTATACGGCGAGTTTTTGGAAAAATTTATGGTAAGCCATGACGTGGAGATCAATGAACGTTCCTCCTGGAGCTGCATCCATGGGGTGGAGCGCTGGCGTTCCGATTGCGGCTGTTCGACGGGTGCCGGCACCGGCTGGCACCAGCAATGGCGGGCCCCTTTGCGTGAGGCCTTAGACTGGCTGCGCGACCAAATGGCGCCGTTATACGAACAGCAGATGGCGGCGTTTACCAATGACCCCTGGGGCATGCGGGACGGTTACATCGACGTGATTTTAGACCGCGCGCCGGAACATATGGAGCGTTTTTTAAAGACCCGCACCGGCCGTTCCCTGGAGGACCAGGAAAAAATAAAAGTCCTCAAACTTTTGGAAATGCAATTTAACGCATTGTTGATGTACACCTCCTGCGGCTGGTTTTTTAATGACATTTCCGGCCTTGAAACGGTGCAGATCCTGCAATACGCGGCCCGCGCCATTCAGCTGGCCAAAGAGGTTTCCGGCAAAGACCTGGAGCAGGGGTTTTTGGCCATCCTGGAAAAAGCGCCCAGCAATGTGGCGGAGTTTAAAAACGGGGCGCAGATCTACCGGCACCTGGTGAGACCGTCGGTGGTTGACCTTTTGCGCGTCGGCGCCCATTATGCCGTCACGTCGCTGTTTGAGGACTATCCGGCAAAGGCCCGTATGTATTCCTACACCGTCCAAAGGAAAGAATATGTGCTCAAAGAGGCCGGGCGTTTGAAATTGGCGGTGGGCAATGCGCAGGTATGGTCCAACGTGACCTTGGAACAAGCGGACATTCAATTCGCGGTGCTGCATTTAGGCGACCATAATTTTATCGGCGGGGTGGATTATTTGAAGCCGGAGAATTTTGCCCCCATGCAGGCGCGCATTTTGGCCTCGTTTTCACAAAGCAATATCCCGGAGATCATCACGCACATCAACGGGTATTTCGGCCCCCACAATTATTCTTTATGGCATTTGTTCAAACAGGAACAGCAGACCATCCTCAATCAGGTCCTGCACTCGACCATGGAGGACATTGAATCCAGTTTCCGGCAGATCTATGAGCACCATTATCCGTTGATGCAGATCAAGAATGAGATCCGCCTGCCCCTGCCGCGCATGCTTGTTACCATTGTCGAATTTATTTTAAACCGGGACTTGTCCGCCCTTTTGGAAAGCGATGACCTCGATACGGAACGTTTGGAAGTCTTGGTCGAAGAAGTCAAGCGGTGGTCGTTTAAGCGGGACCAAACCAATTTTTCATTTTTAGCCAGCGCGTGCATTTGCCGGCTGATGTCCCGCCTGCGGGAACATCCGGAAGATGTCGTATTAATGGAAAAAATCACCACATCTTTGGGTCTGTTGGAACAATTGCAACTGGATCTCGATTTATGGAAGACCCAGAATATTTATTTTACCATGGCGCGCGCGATATATCCCGCGATTGTCGCCCAGGCGCCGGCCGATGCCCTGTCCCGGCGCTGGGCCGCCTTGTTTGAGCGGTTGGGGGACATCCTGCAGGTCAAAATTTAAATCATATGCGTTCCAGCGGAATCTTACTGCACATTACGTCTTTGCCCGGCCCCTATGGGATTGGTGATTTGGGGCCGCAAGCCTGTAAGATGGTTGATTTTTTAGAATCCGCCGGCCAATCCCATTGGCAGGTGCTTCCGCTCAACCCCACCGACGGGATTAATGGGTATTCCCCTTATAGTTGTTGTTCCGCCTTTGCCGGCAATCCATTATTGATCAGCCCCCAGATCATGGTCAGGGACGGGTTTTTAGCGCCCGGCGGCCTCAACCAAGCCCCTTGTTTTGATAAAAACAGCGTGGAATACGACCGGACCGGCATATTCAAGAATAAACTTTTTAATACCGCGTTCATCAGGTTCATGAAGATGAAGGACAAGGGGGACTATACACATTTTTACCAGAGCAACCGTTTTTGGCTGGATGATTATGCCGTTTTTGCCGTAGCCAAGGAGGTATTCAAAGGCAAATGCTGGAATGAGTGGCCGGTTGCTCTGCGCCACCGGCAGCCTAAAGCCCTGGCAAAGTTCGTTAAAGACCATGCGCCGGCCATGGAACGGGTGAAATTCATCCAATTTTTGTTTTTCAGCCAATGGCACCGGTTTAAAGAATACGCCAACCGCAGCCGTGTGAAGATTATGGGGGACATCCCTATTTATGTGAATTACGACAGCGCGGAAGTCTGGCGTTACCCGCAATTTTTCAAGCTCGATGCGTCCGGTGAATCGAAGTTTGTCAGCGGCTGTCCTCCGGATTACTTCAGTAAAACAGGGCAGCGCTGGGGCAATCCGGTGTATGATTGGGCCCAATTAAAAAAAGACAAATACGGCTGGTGGGTGCGC
Organism: Candidatus Omnitrophota bacterium; assembly: GCA_016206745.1. Classification (GTDB taxonomy): domain Bacteria; phylum Omnitrophota; class Gorgyraeia; order Zapsychrales; family Fredricksoniimonadaceae; genus JACQQW01. The sequence goes on from JACQQW010000210.1 coordinate 3,243, forward strand.
CGCATGGAACATAATTTGAAACTGTTTGATCATGTGCGCATTGACCATTTCCGGGGGTTTCTTTCTTTTTGGCAAATCCCGGCGCATGAGAAATTCGCCGTGTTCGGCCGCTGGGTCAAAAGCCCCGGCAAAGATTTGTTCAAAACTATTGTAAATCTAAGTGGTGCCGATTGCAGAGACAATCGGCGCAAGACCCTGCGCGCCAAATTTAAAGAGCTGCCGCTGATCGCCGAGGATTTAGGGGAAATCACTCCCGACGTGCCTGTGCTTATGCGTGAATTCGGTTTTCCGGGGATGCGGGTGCTGCTGTTTGCCTTTAGCGGTGATTTGAACACTAATCCTCACGTGCCGGCCCATTATCCGGCCCATTGCGTGGCTTATACCGGCACGCACGACAATAATACCATTCAAGGGTGGTATCATGCCGAGGCCAAACCCCATGAAAAGGCCAATATTCCCCTTGTTTTGGGACGTAAGGTCAATGCCCGCCACTTGCATTGGGCCATGATTGAAGTCCTCATGAAGTCCAAAGCAAACATGGCCATTGTTCCTTTAAGCGATGCCCTGGGTCTGGGGCAGGAGGCCCGCATGAATACGCCGGCGACCAAAGTCAATAACTGGAAATGGCGGGTCAATGACCGCATGTTAACAGCCGGCCTGGCCCGCAAGCTTTTTAAGTTAACCAAAGAGTCGGGGAGAATTTAATATGCGTTCAAAACAGAGATGGACGGTGTTGATTGTGTTGGCTGCCGTGGCTGTTATTGCCGGATTTAAGACTTTTTCTAATTTTTTTCACAAACCCATTGATTCCGTGGCAGCGCGTTCCAAAGGCGACCCCCAGGCAAAGGTGCAGATCATTGAATTCATCGATTTTGAATGCCCGGCCTGCGCGACGGGGGCCCAGACATTAAAGGAACAGATGGCCAAACACCCCCAGGACATCCGGGTGCAGGTCAAATATTTTCCTTTGATCAGGCCGCACCCTCATGCCATGCAGGTGGCGGCCTACAGCGAATGCGCCGGACGCCAGGGAAAGTTTTGGGAATTCCAGGACCTTTTGCTTCCTCAACAGAAACAGTGGAGCGTCCTGCTTTCCGCGGAGCCCATGTTTCAAAACATGGCCCGTGAGATCGGCCTGGACATGGGGCGTTTGGCCAAATGCGTGGCCGCGCCTGAAACAGCCAGGGCCATCCATGAAGACCAGGCGCTGGGAAAGTCCCTGGGCGTGCAATCGACCCCGACCTATTTTGTCAACAATAAGATGATAGTCGGCGGAAAATCGCTGACCGATGAATTGAACACCCATTTCCCGCCAAGCCAATGATCCGTTTTGTGTTCCAGCAAAGGTTCTTCGGACCCACATTCCCACTCTTCCACTTGTTTTTGCTTCCCACATATGTTATATTTTTAATAGAAAGGGGGTTGCCATGAAAAACACACCTGAATACACTGATACAGTGCGCGTCGAAGAAGACTTCTTAAATGTTGATACGCGTTCTCTTGATTCTAAACAGCGCATCACTTTAAGTGAAAAGGTCATTAATACGGTCGTCTTAAAGAACAGAAAAGTCCAATCTTATCAAGTCCTTGTTGCTAAAAACGGCAATATTCTTTTACGCCCGGCGGTCTCCGTCCCCGCCCATGAGGCTTGGATTTATGAGAACCCCAAGGTGATCGGGGCCATTCGCCGGGGTTTAAAGGATGCCAAAGAGGGCAAAACAACCAGGGTTGTTGATCAAGACAAGTTCTTTAAGAGTTTATGAATTTTACTTTAGACTACAGCGACACCGCCAAAGAACAACTTCGGGAAATCAAGAGTGCGCCTCATCTGAGCAAGCGGTATAAGGCCGTTACAAAAGCCCTCAATTACCTGGCCGACAACCCCAAACATCCTGGTCTTCAAACACACCCCTATACTTCTTTTAAGGGGCCGCGGGGGGAAAAAGTATTTGAAGCTTACGCAGAACAGGATACAGCGGCGGCATATCGCATTTTCTTTTATTATGGAAATACGCGCGGGTTGTTGGTAGTCTTGGCGATCACTCCACACCCCTGACCCGTTCGTTTTTTTCGTTGGATGGACCTGTCTGACGGAGGTTTTTTTGTGATGTCGGCGTAATTTGGGGACATGTACGGTTTCTGTACGTGTCCCTCGAATTACAAAGGATAGTTTTTTCGGATATGATCGTTGGTGTAAAAGACCTGGAAAAAGAATGGAAGGCCCGTTTGGAGTAGAATTTAGAAAGAAGGAGCAAAAATTATGAAGAACACTACAGCTGTTTTTGAGAATTACAAAATTCGCAAGATTTATGATGAGAAAACGGAGACATGGTATTTTTCCGTGATTGACATCATACAAGTCTTGATCCAGCAATTGGCTTTCCAGGTTGCAAGAAATTATTGGAAAGTATTAAAAAACCGTTTAAAAAAAGAAGGGAGTGAAGTGGTTACAAAATGTAACCGGTTGAAATTACTAGCGGAAGATGGAAAAATGCGGTTGACGGATGTGGCTGACCCCCAGACGCTTCTGCGCCTTATTCAGTCTGTGCCCAGCCCCAAGGCAGAGCCGATTAAAATGTGGCTGGCTAAAGTGGGATATGAACGCATGCAGGAAATGGCTGACCCTGAAAAGTCTGTGAATCGCGCGCGGGAGAACTGGCAAAAGCACGGCCGAAGCCAAAAATGGGTCCAACAGAGGATGATGGGGCAGGAAACCCGCAATAAGTTGACCGATTACTGGAAAGAACACAACATCAAGCAAGAAGATGAGTTTGCCATCCTGACCAATATCATCCATCAGGAATGGTCTGATTTGACCGTAAAAGATCATAAAGAAATCAAAGGGTTAAAGACACAAAATTTGCGGGACCATATGACCGAGGCCGAGCTTATTTTCACCGCGTTGGCTGAATTATCCACGCGGCAAATTGCCGAAAGCGCGCAAGCCAATGGCATG
>JACQQW010000203.1 GCA_016206745.1 Candidatus Omnitrophota bacterium
GCGCCGGCAAGGTGATCGCGGACGAACAGTCCAACAGCATTGTGATTGAAGACGTTCCCCAACGGGTCAAACAGTTGGGCGATTACATTAAAGCCATTGACATCCCGACGGAAACCAAAGTCTATAAATTGCAATATGCCGCCGTGGAAATGGTCGCGGACAAAATCAAGGAAATGGTCAGCCCCAAAATCGGCAGCGTGAAATTTGACGCGTCCTCCAATAAACTATTCATTAAAGATGCCCCGAAAAAATTGAAGGAAATGGATGATTTTGTCAAACAGATCGACAATCCCCGGGAGACCAGGGTGTTTCAAGTCAGCTATGCCAAGGCCGAGGACCTGGCCAGGACCATTACTCCCATGCTGACCAAAGACATCGGGAATTTGCAGTTTGACGCCCGTTCCAATACGGTGGTGTTGACCGACATTCCACCTAAAATCAAAGCAATTGAGGCGGTGATCGAGGCCCTGGATAAAAATGATAAAGAAGTGCTTATTGAGGCGAAAATTGTCCAGATCACCCTGAGCGACGGGTATCAAATGGGCATTAATTGGGAAAAATTTTGGCCCAGCGCGGCGCACAAAGTGTTGACTTTAAAGAATGATTTCAGCTTGTCGTCCACCCCTTCCCCCGTGAGTGTCACGACGGTCGGGACCCTGGACAGGGACGGGTATGCGGCGGTCTTACAGCTGATTGCCACCTTTGGAAAGTCCCGGCTTTTATCCAACCCCCGGATAGCGGTGGTCAACCGCCAGGAAGCCAGGATCTTGGTGGGGGACAATACCCCCTATGTTACCAGTTCCACAACGACCCCGGCCACCGGCGCGCCGGTCACGGCGGAGACGGTCAATTTCATTGATACCGGGGTTAAATTGCACGTGACCCCGGTCATTCATGACGACGGATATATCAGCATGAAGATCAAGCCGGAAGTGTCCAACATCCCCAAAACAGTCACCACCGGCAGCAAGAATGAAATCCCTGTGGTCAATACTTCGGAAGTGGAGACCACCATCCGCGTCAAGGACGGGGTGACGATCATCATCGGGGGGTTGATCAAGGACGAGGTCAAAAACAACAGAAATAAAATCCCGGTCTTGGGGGACATTCCTTTGGTGGGCAAGGCGTTCCGCAGCGAGACCCGCAGCACGGCGAAAACCGAGATCGTCATTTTTCTGACGCCGCACATTATTTCCGGGGATGTGCGCGCGGACCCGGACACCTATTCCCATCCGACCATTAAGCCGGGAAAAACGTATTACTCTCCCGTCCAGGATCCATCAGAGGGGCTTGTTCCCTAAAGGAGGCCGCTGTGCGCGATAAAGGGTTCACTTTAATTGAAATCATGCTGGTGGTCATCATCATCGGGGTATTGGCCGCCATGGCGGTGCCCAATATCACCGGCCGCAGCGAGCAGGCGCGCATCACCGCGGCCCGCACCGACATTGAATCCAATTTGACCACGGCGCTGGATTTATACCACATGGATACGGGGCGTTACCCCGCTTCTGCGCAGGGGCTGGATGCTTTATTGACCGCTTCCACGGATGCTCCCGCACAGTGGAACGGCCCTTATTTAAAGAAAAAGAAACTTCCCAAAGACCCGTGGGGGCATAGTTATGTTTATGTCTCCCCCGGGGCGCACAATAAAGACAGCTATGACCTTTCATCTCCAGGGCCGGACGGGGTGGAAAGCGGTGACGACATCACCAATTGGGAAAATGAAAATAAATAATTATGAAACCCGCAGAAAAGCCCGACATACCTTTTGTGTCTTTGAAGTCCATGGTTGTTTCCGCGGATGTCTTGGCGCGTTTGTCCGCCAAGGCGGTCAACCACTACAAAGTTTTTCCCGTGAAATATGAGCAGGGGACCTTGTTCATTGCCACGAACAGTCCCCTGGACATGTCCGTTCTCGACGATCTGGTCATGGTTGCCAAGTGCAAGATCCAGCCGGTGCTGGCCGGGGAGAATGATATTCTTGAGGCCATCCGCGAACATTACGGGGTGGGGGCCGAAACCATTGAACGGATGATGTCCGACACGCAGATGATGCCCACGGCTTCTCCCATTATCGAGGCCATTGACGAATCTTCTTCCGAGGCCTCCATCAGCCATTTCCTCAACCAGATTTTGTTCCAGGCGCACAGAGACAAGGCCACGGACATTCATATCGAGCCCTTTGGCGATGAGCTGCGCATCCGTTACCGCATCGACGGCATGCTCTA
>JACQQW010000204.1 GCA_016206745.1 Candidatus Omnitrophota bacterium
AGAATACACAGAGCCGATAAAAATCACGTTTAAACTGGACTGTTTTTTATTCAAGTCCCACAGCTTCTGTATTTCTGAATAAATGGCCGGATTGATATTATAAAATTCCTGAAACTCATCGATAATCAAGACAAAGCGTTCTTTCTGGGCCATTTGTAAAAGCAACTGAAAAACATCTTTAAATGAATGGATTTTCCCTATAACCGGCGTATCAGGAAAAGAAGACTTAATGTCCTGGAGGTATTCTGCACAAAGCAAATTCTCGGATTTTTTAGCCACAAAGAAATACAGGTATTTTTGATGCTTGGCAAACTCTAAAGAAAGCAAAGTTTTCCCTACCCGCCTGCGGCCTGTCAAAACAGTCATCCTGGCGCCGCGCCTTGTCTGCTCTAACAATTTATTTAACTCACTTAACTCTTGCTGCCGATCATAAAATTTCATTATCGTAACCCCAGTTACTGTAACCAATGATACTATATTTATTTGGTTTTGTCAAATAAACAACTGCACTACAAATCAAACGGAGAGGGTGAGATTCGAACTCACGGCCCCTTGCGGGGCAACGGTTTTCGAGACCGCCGCATTCGGCCACTCTGCCACCTCTCCTCCAAAACTTTTTACAAAACTATCTTCCAGAAAAGAGAGTTGCGCTGCCCCCGTTAGGGGGCTGCCACCTCTCCTCCAAATTGATCAGGCTTTCTTAAACTTAAATCGAAGCCATTTTTCTAATTCAACAATCAAATAAATCCCTGCAGCTATGGCAACAATTTGCAGCCAAGGCTTCAGACCTATCGGCGCAGAATGGAATAAACGGTTCATAACGGGCGAATAAGTAAATAATAATTGTGCCGAGACCATGGCAATGCTCCCGCCAATGACCCAAAGGTTGGTGAACGGCCCAATGGCAAACATGGATTGAGTCAATGACCGGCAGTTGAACAAATAAAATATTTCAACCACAACAATAAGATCAATGACCATTGTCCGCGCCTCTGCCAGGCTTACGCCTTCTGCATGCTGCGCATGCCAAAACAGCCAATAGGCACCAATCAGCATTAATAAAACAACAAGTCCTGTGCGCATAAGCAATTCGAATGTCAAAATAGGTTGTTCAGGATCACGCGGCGGACGCTGCATAAGGTATTTTTCTTTTGGTTCAAAAACCAGCATAAGGCCAAGAAAAACAGCAGTAACCATATTGATCCAAAGCAATTGCACCGGTAAAGCAGGCAATGACATCCCTAAGAGAATAGCGGTCAGCAATATCATGGCCTCCCCCGCGTTAGTCGGAAGGGTCCAGACAATGAACTTAGTCAGATTATCAAAAATGCACCGCCCTTCTTCAACCGCCGCTTCAATGGAACTAAAATTATCATCGGTCAACAGCATATCGGCGGCCCCTTTGGCCACGTCTGTCCCGGCAATACCCATAGCGATCCCGATATTCGCCTGCTTAAGGGCAGGCGCATCATTGACCCCGTCTCCTGTCATGGCCACAACACACCCTCTTGCCTGCAATGCTTTGACTAATCGCAATTTCTGCTCCGGAGCGACCCTGGCAAAGACCGTTAGACGATCCACCGCACCGATTAGCTCCTCATCAGATAAATGTTCTAATTTCTTCCCGGTTATCGCGAAAGTCTTCTCATCTGGATGGTCTCCGCCCTGCAAGCCGATTTGACGGGCAATGGCTGCGGCTGTCAGCACATGATCGCCGGTAATCATCTTGACTCGAATTCCTGCCGCCTGACATTTCTGCACCGCTTCAATGACTTCCCGTCGCGGCGGGTCGATCATTGCTTGCAGGCCCAAAAAAGTGAACCTGCCGGCTGCATCATGGTGACTGATCTTATCCTGACTGTTAGGAAGGATTCGCTTGGCAAAAGCCAACACCCTTAATCCATTTCTTGCCATTTCTTCACTGGTTTTATGGACATTTTCTTTATTAAGACCGTTCAATTCATCATTATTACTTAACTCATCCGCGCATCTTTCAAGAATTTTCTCCACAGCGCCTTTTATATACATGACGTGTGATTGCCCATCTTCGCCCCGATGCAAAGTTGCCATATACCGGTGTTCTGATTCAAAAGGTATGCTGTCTAAATGTGTTAGATGGGAAACCGCTTCTGTTTGATCGACTCCACCTTTCCGGGCAGAGATAATCAATGCTCCTTCAGTCGGGTCTCCCCGGACAATCACACGTTTTTGCTCCATGATCAGTTGAGAATCATTGCATAACACTCCCGCAAGCAAACAATCTTTTAAAGCAGCCTTGGATGCGAGGGGAACCTCCACTGTGCCCAAACGAATTTGACCCGTGGAATCATAGCCGCTTCCTGTAACATCGTACGTTTCTTGACCGGCATAAATCTTCTGTACCGTCATTTGATTCTCAGTAAGAGTCCCTGTTTTATCGGAACAAATAACTGTAGCGCTTCCCAAAGCTTCCACCGCAGGCAATTTACGGATGATCGCCCGTCGCTTTGCCATACGGGACACCCCAATGGCCAATGTGATCGTGACCGCTGCCGGCAATCCTTCAGGAATAGCCCCAACAGCCAATGCCACGGAAGCCATGAACATTTCTATGACAGAATTGCC
>JACQQW010000027.1 GCA_016206745.1 Candidatus Omnitrophota bacterium
CGGTGCACCCAGCCGCACAGGGCCGCGTCCTGGCCGCCATGGGCCTTGTTTAATTCTCCGCAGGTATGTGTTCTCATGATAATGCCTTTCTCAAATATTCAATAATATTTTCCAACGCAACAATCTCCTGCACCGATGTCTGCATGTTTTTGACCGCCGCGGATTTGTTCTTGAGTTCTTCCTCACCCAGAATCAGGGCAAAACGCGCATTTAATTTATTGGCCCGGTTCATCTGAGACTTAAACGACGCGGCTGAAAACCCCATGTCCGCGCTGATGCCGGCCCGGCGCAGTTGTTGGGCCAATCCAAAAGCATCCTGCGCTTGCGTGGCCACCACAAAAACATCCAATGATTGGACAGGGGCGGCTGTATCTCCGGCGGCCAGAAAGATGCGTTCAATGCCCAAGGCAAAACCAATGCCGCCAAACTTGGTTTTTCCATCCCCTCCCAAGTCATGCACCAGCCGGTCATAACGCCCGCCGGCACCCACCGCGTCCTGGCTCCCCAGCCCCTGTGCCGTGATTTCAAACACCGTGTGCGTATAATAATCGAGGCCCCGGACTAAATAAGGCGAGACTTCAAAATTAATTTTTAAATTTTCTAATGTGTTTTGAACGGATTTAAAATAGTCAAGGGAACTCTCTGACAAAGGCAAACCTTTCTGTCCGCCCATGACAGCCCTGACCACTTTCTTACAAAATTCATTCTTGCAGTCGAGCACCCGAAACACATTGCCTTCAAACCGGCTTCGGCAGTTTTCGCATAAATCGCTTTTATATTTGCCAAGTTCAGCCCGAAGCCAGGCAGAAATATGCTCTTTATCTTCCCTTGAACCTAAAGAATTGATTTTGAGCTTCGGTCCCTGAACGCCGAACTCCTCCAGCAAGTGCATGGCCAGCGCTAAAATTTCCGCATCCAGAAATGCGGAGGCGCCGTCGATGCCGATGGCCTCGACTCCAATTTGATGAAACTGGCGCAAACGGCCTTTTTGCGGACGTTCGCCGCGGAACATGGGGCCGATATAAAAGAACTTCGACAGTAATTCATTTTTATCAAAACTGTTTTCTAAATAGGACCGGACCACCGCGGCAGTCCCTTCCGGGCGCAAGGCATATCCCTCTTCTTTGGCGGCGGCTAATGCCAATAACTGTTTGTTGACAATATCGCTGGTTTGCCCAAGCGAGCGTTTAAACAATGCGGTCTCTTCATACATGGGGGTGCGGATTTCCCGGCAGCCATAGGACTTAAGCACACGGCGGGCGGCCGTTTCCAGGCGCTCCCAAAGCAGAACCCTGTCAGGAAGTATGTCGGATGTCCCGCGGGGGACGGCGAATTTTTTGTCCACGGAAGACCGGCCTTATTTCACCTTGTGCTTCATTTCCAAACCGGACTTGAAGACAACGACCTTGCGGGGCGGGACCGGGACGCTTTCGCCCGTGCGTGGGTTCCTGCCGAAACGCGCGCGGCGTTCCTTGATCTTAAAGACGCCGAAATTGCGCAATTCCACTTTCTCGCCGCGCATCAAAGCGTCGACGATCACATCAAAAGTCTTTTGCACGATCTTTTTGACATCGACCTGCTTGATCCCCGTCGCGTCGGTGATTTTCAATACAATGTCTTTCTTCGTCATTATGCTTATCCTCCATGGCTTTCTTTATAAAAGCGTAACTATAATACCAACAAGGAGTTATGATGTCAACTGGTTTTTAACCCGCATCAGATCACCAGCTTGCAACAGTCGGGGCCGACGAGGGTCTTGATTTCTTCCATGAGCACCTCCGAGGGGGTCACGTATAGGTCTTTGCCGACTAGGACCTGCACGCTTTTATAGTTCTTGGTGTCCACTTGCAAATACACCGGCACTTTACCCGGGAAACGCGCCAGTCTTTCTTTTAATTTTTCAAAACCGGCCTTACCGACCTTCGATAAATCCACCTGCACGCTTTTAATCAAATTATAAACTTCCTCGATGCCGGCCATTTCTTCCGCCATCATCTTCGCGACTCCATCGCGAAGATTCACCTTGCCTTTGACCACCACCACGGCCGATTCCTTTAAATATCCCGCCATTTTTTGATAATTCGACGGAAAAATCACCAGCTCCATCTCGCCGCTTAAGTCCTCCAGGCCCACGATCGCCATGCGTTCATTGGTTTTCTTGGTGGTGGTCAATTTGACCGTCTTAATCAGGCCGATCATGCGCGCGCCCTGGCCTTCCCGCGCATTTTTTAAAGAAACCGTATCAAAATTGGTAAACTCCGCGATCTCGGCTTTGTACCGGTCCAGCGGGTGCCCGCTTAAATAAAAGCCCAATAACGTTTTTTCATTGGCCAGAAGCTGGGCCTGCGGCCATTCGGGCAGGTCCGGCAGTTTCTCCTCATCCTTGCCGAAATCTCCGTCGCTGCCGGCGCCGAAAAAAGAAAATTGCCCGGCCATGACTTCCTGCTGGGTCTTGGTCCCGGTGGCCAGGGCCCGTTCAACCACGGCCATCAATTGCGCCCGGCGGCTCCCCCAACTGTCGAATGAGCCGGATTTGATCAAACTCTCCAGCACTTTGCGGTTATTGAGCCTCAAATCCACCCGCCGGCAAAAATCAAACACCGATTTGAACTTGCCCTCTTTTTGCCGCTGGCTGACCATGGAATCGATGGCGGCGCCGCCGATATTCTTGACGGCCAAAAGCCCATAGCGTATGCGGCCTTCTTGGACAACCGAAAACTGGGCAAAACTTTCATTGGCATCAGGCGGTAAAACATCGGTCCCCATGGCCTTGGCCTCTTTGACATATTCCACCACCTTGTCCGTATTGTCCCGTTCCGAGGTCAACAAGGCGCACATGAATTCCGTCGGAAAATTGGCCTTCAAATACGCGGTGCGATAGGTAATGAGCGCATAGGCCGCCGAATGGCTGCGGTTAAACCCGTACCCGGCAAAATAATCGATCAAATCGAACAACCGGTTGGCTTCCCCTTCGCTGATACCGCTTTGCTTGGCGCAGCCCTGCACAAAGAATGAACGCATCTTGGCCATTTCTTCCGGGATTTTTTTGCCCATGGCTTTTCTTAAATCGTCCGCCTGGGACATGTCGAAGCCGGCCAGCACCGAGGCGATCTGCATGACCTGCTCCTGGTACAAAATGATCCCATAAGTCGCCTTGAGCGCTTCTTCCAGTTTGGGGTGCGGATACGTGACTTTATTTTCCCCCCGTTTGCGCCTGATAAAATCATCCAGCATGCCGCTGCCCATCGGGCCCGGGCGGTACAGGGCCAAGATCGCGATCAAGTCCTCGAATTGGGAAGGCTTCATCTTTTTTAATAAATCGCGCATGCCTCCGCTTTCCAGCTGGAACACCCCGCAGGCTTCGGCCTGCCCCAGCATGGCATAGGCTTTGGGGTCATCCAGGGGCACCTGTTCGATATCCACATCCAGGCCTTTGTGTTTTTTAATCAGTTTGACCGTTTCCGTGATCACCGTCAAAGTCCTTAAGCCCAGGAAGTCCATCTTCAGCAGTCCGATTTTTGAAATCCCGTCCATGTCAAAGGCGGTGGTCACCTGCCCGTCCGAGCTTTTAAACAGCGGCACATACTCTATCAGCGGTTTGTCGGAAATCACCACCCCGGCGGCATGGATGGAGGCATGGCGGTTGAGGCCTTCCAGGACCTGGGCAGTTTCGAGCAACTGCCTGGCTGTTTTATCAGTTTCAACCAGTTCTTTTAACTGCGGCTCGACGTTGAGTGCTTCATCGATGGTGATGCCGATGGCATTGGGGATCAATTTGGCGATGCGGTCCACATCCGCGTATGCCATGCCAAAGGCCCGGCCCACGTCACGCACCGCGGCCTTGGCCTGCATGGACCCGAAGGTGATGATCTGGGCCACATTGGCGGAACCGTATTTCTTGCCCACATATTCGATCACTTCATTGCGGCGTTCATAACAGAAGTCAATGTCGATGTCCGGCATGCTGCGCCGCCCGGGATTGAGAAACCGTTCAAACAACAGGCCGTACTTAATGGGGTCCAAATCGGTGATGCCCAATAAATAACTCACCAGGCTGCCGGCGGCGGAACCGCGCCCCGGCCCCACGGGAACGCCGATGGATTTCGCGTAACTGATAAAATCCCACACAATCAAAAAATAACCGGTAAACCCCATGTCCTCGATGGTCTTAAGTTCATGGGCCAGGCGGGACTCCAACTCCGGCGTGCTTGCCCCATATCGCCGGGCCAACCCTTCCCGGCAAAGCTTCGCCATATACCGGCTGTTGGTCAACCCTTGCGGCGGGACATAAACCGGCAAATGGTATTGGCCGAAATCCAACGTCACGTTGCATTGTTCGGCGATGACCAAGGTGTTCTTCAAGGCTTCTGCCGCGCCGGAGAAATTTACCGCCATTTCTTCAGGGGTCTTGAAGTAAAACTGGTCGGTGCCGAATTTCATGCGGTTGGGGTCATTGAGCGTGGTCTGGGTCTGTATGCACAAAAGGGTCTCATGCGCGATGTGCTGCCCATGCTCGATATAATGCACGTCATTGGTGGCGACCAGCGGCAATTGCAATTGCGCGGCAATTTTAAAAAGCTGTTCATTGACCCTTTTCTGCTCGCCCAGGCCATGGTCCATGATTTCGATGTAATAATGCCCGGGCCCAAAAATCTGGCGGTATTCGTCCGCCGCGTTCAAAGCCGCCTGGAAATTCCCGCGCAATAAATGGCCGCACACTTCTCCCTTTAAACACCCGGAAACGCCAATCAACCCTTTGGCATGGCGCGCCAGAATTTCCTTGTCGATGCGCGGCTTGTAATAAAACCCTTGCGTGTATCCGGCGGAAACCAGCTTCATCAGATGGCTGTACCCGGTATTGTCCTTGGCCAGCAAAGTCAAATGGCAAATGCTTTTCTGGTCGGTATTCTTATCGAAACGGCTGCCGGGAGTGATGTATGTTTCACAGCCGATAATTGGTTTGATTTTATTCTTGACGCAAGCCTGGTAAAAATCCACCGCGCCGAACATATTGCCGTGGTCGGTCATGGCCAGGGCCGGCATCCCTAAACCGGCGGCCTTCTTGACCAATTCATTGATGCGGCACGCGCCGTCAAGCAGGGAATATTGGGTGTGGACGTGGAGATGGACGAATTGGGCAGTGCTCATAAATAATCAGTCAGTCGTACCGTAC
>JACQQW010000205.1 GCA_016206745.1 Candidatus Omnitrophota bacterium
GCATTGCCCAGGCCTTTTTATTTTGCGGCCCGCGGGGGATCGGCAAAACATCCTGCGCGCGGATTTTGGCCAAATCGTTCAATTGCCAAGATGGGCCGACGCTTGCCCCTTGCGGGACATGCCCTGCCTGCCGGGAAATCACCAATGGAAACAGCTTCGATGTGATTGAAGTCGACGGGGCCTCCAACCGCGGCATCGATGAAGTCCGCACCTTGCGTGAGAACGTCAAATTCGCGCCGGCCTACGGGCGTTATAAAATTTATATTGTCGATGAAGTGCACATGCTCACCACCGAGGCCTTTAACGCCTTGTTAAAGACCTTGGAAGAGCCGCCCGCGCACGTAAAATTCATTTTTGCCACGACCGAAGCCAATAAGGTGCCGGCCACCATCCTGTCGCGCTGCCAGCGTTTTGATTTTAAGCGCATTGCCATTGAGGTGATTATGGCGAATTTAAAGGAGATTTGCGGCAAGGAACATTTGAAGACCGAAGAAAGCGCGCTTTTTGCCATTGCCAAGGCCGCGCAGGGCAGCATGCGCGATGCCTTGAGTATTTTGGACCAGTTGAGCGCTTTGGGGCAGGAGGGCATTGATTCCAAAGATGTTTATTCCATGCTTGGCATTGTGGAAACCGAACTTTTGTTTGGTTTGACCGATGCTCTGGCGGCCAATGACTGCCTGGGGGTATTGAATGTTTTCAATGAGATCATTGAACGGGGCAAGGACATCAAACAGTTGGGCAAAGATTTGACCGAGCATTTCCGGCATATGATGATTATGAAGATTGGCGGGCAGGCCTTGGGCCATTTGGTGGATTATCCGGCCGCGGTCAAACAGCGCTTGCATCAGCAATCGGAGAATGTCACCATGGGCCGGATATTGAATGCCATTGGACTTTTTATCGAGGCCCAGGAAACTTCCCGGATCATGGAGACTTTACGTATGCCTCTGGAACTGGCTTTTGCGAAATTGACTTATGGCGGGGCCCCGGACACTGCGGCGGCAGGTTCGCCGGCGAAACCAGCGGCGGCCATGCCGCAACCTGCGCCGCGGCAAATTGTTTCCCCTGTCCCGGCCGCGAAGCATGTCCCTGCTTTCGAACATAAGACTGCCCAACCGCAGGGCCCTTTGCAAGCGCAGGGCATTACCCTGGAAAGGATCCGGCAGGACTGGAACGCCCTGACGCATGAAATTTCCCGGCGGAAGATGTCGGCGGCGACGTATTTGCAGGATGGCGCGCCCTATGCCTGTAAAGACGGCAAATTGACCATTGGTTTTACCAAAGACCATAGTTTTCAAATGGAATGTTTGTCGGCCAAAGACAATATCGCTTTGATTGAAAAGGTCTTGCGGGAGCGTTTAGGGGCCGGCATGATCGTCAATGTCAAAATCATTGAGGAGCTTCCCGCCCAGCAAGAAGAGCCCGTGGTCAAGAATGTGCTGGAGATGTTCGGCGGGGAAGTGGTCAAAGAATGGCACAATGAATAGACCAAAGACCAAAGACTAAAAGAAATGGTTAAAAGATGTATCCAAAGTTGATTGAGAATTTACTGGAACAATTGAGCAAATTGCCTGGCATTGGCCGGCGCAGCGCGGAGCGCATGGTGTTTTGGCTGTTAAGCCAGGATGCCGCTCAGGTCAATGCTTTAGGCCAGAGCATTATCAAGTTAAAAGACGGCCTGCGGTTTTGCGCCCAGTGCAATCATTTGACCGAGACCCAACTGTGCCTGGTGTGTGCCGATCCCGGCCGTGACCGCACAATGATTTGCGTGGTTGAAACGCCGAAAGATTTACTGGCCATTGAACGCACGGGCAGTTACCGGGGTTTGTATTATGTTTTGCTGGGAAATATTTCTCCGGCGGATGGCCGCGGGCCGGATGATTTGAATATCCATAAATTAATGGGCCGGGTTAAAGACGAGGGTATTGTTGAAGTGGTGATTGCGACGGATCCGGACGCGGAAGGCGAGATGACGGCATTGTATTTAGGCAAACAATTAAAACCTACCGGCGTGCGGGTCAGCCGGATAGGTCTAGGTCTGCCGGTCGGCAGCGCGGTAGAATATGTGGACATTTCGACGCTGACCATGTCCCTCAATTCGCGCAGAGTGGTTGACTTCTGAAACCTTTTGAGTATAATAAATCTACTTTAAAATCGTTCTTTGATTCCCCTGTAGCTCAGTCGGTAGAGCA
>JACQQW010000028.1 GCA_016206745.1 Candidatus Omnitrophota bacterium
AATAATCAGTGCCTGCCACTATTTTTTAATGAAAATTAATTAATTGACAATCTCCGCTGTTTCCGGTATAATTTTTCTTCAAAAAAATTTTATCATTTCGCGGTTCTGCTAAGGCATATCTTCTTGAAAATATGGAGGTTATGGAATGGCTGATTGGATCGGCATTGGGCGTCGGGCGCGGCGTTGCTATGGATTTGATGAAGTCGCATTGGTGCCCGGCACAGTCACGGTAAACCCCAATGAGGTAGACACCACTTTTATATTAGGGAAGCATAAATTCGAGGTGCCCATTTTGGCGGCGTCCATGGATGGGGTGGTGGATGTCAAGTTCGCCATAGCCATGGGTAAATTAGGCGGCATCGCTGTCCTGAATTTGGACGGCATCCAGACCCGTTATGACGATCCGGAGACCATTTTGGGCCAAATCGCCAAAGCCAGCCCCGAAGAAGCCACCAATCTTGTCCAAAGTCTGTACGATAACAAAAAATTTCCGGTCAAAGAAAAGCTCATCGCCCGGCGCATTGAAGAGATCAAGAAAGCCAGGGTGCCGGCCGTGGTCAGCTGCATCCCGCAAAACGCGGGCTTGTTCTGCACAATCGCGGTCGAAGCAGGCGTGGATATTTTTATCGTGCAATCCACAGTGGCGGCGGTCCGCCATATTTCTACCGAATATAAGATTTTAGACATAGAAAAATTTTGCGCCACGGCCAAAGTCCCTGTGGTCCTGGGTAATGCGGTGACCTATGACATGACCCTGGAACTAATGGAGAGCGGCGCCTCGGCGGTGCTGGTGGGCATCGGGCCAGGGGCGGCATGCACCTCCCGCGGGGTCTTGGGGCTGGGTGTTCCGCAAATCACCGCCACGGTCGATTGCGGGGCGGCGCGGGATTATTATTTTAAACGCAGAGGAAAATACGTTCCCATCATCACCGACGGTGGGATGCGCATCGGCGGGGAGATCTGCAAGGCATTTGCCGCCGGTTCGGACGCGGTCATGGTCGGTTCCGCCTTTGCCAAGGCGCAAGAAGCCCCCGGGCGCGGATACCATTGGGGCATGGCGACTTCCCACGCGAATTTGCCGCGCGGCACCCGCATCCGGGTGGGCACCAGCGGCACATTGAAAGAAATTTTGATGGGTCCGGCCAGGGTGGATGACGGTTCCCAAAACCTGGTCGGCGCTTTGAAGACCTCCATGGGGTCTTTGGGCGCGCGCAATATCCAGGAAATGCACGACGTGGAAATCATCCTTGCCCCGTCCATACAGACGGAAGGTAAAGTGTTCCAGATCGGCCAGCGGGTCGGAATGGGTAAATAGGCGCACAAGCACCATAGAAGGAGCTGATCAATAATGGCCAAAAAAGCCGTCCAAAAGAAAATGCAGAAAAAAAGGTCCATGCACGGGTTGATGAAGCCGATCAAATTGCGTTCCCAGGCGAAAATCATCCCCATGGAGGTCAAAAAACAGAGGAACCGCGATGTTATTTTGATTTTGGATTTTGGTTCGCAGTACACCCAGCTGATCGCCCGCCGGGTGCGCGAAAGCAAGGTCTTCAGCCAAATCGTCCCTTATGATATTTCGGTCGAGGAGATCAAAGAAATTTATCCCAAGGGGATCATTTTTTCCGGAGGCCCGCAAAGCGTGTATGACAAAAACGCGCCGCTGCCCAATCCTGAAATTTTTAAACTAGGCATTCCCATCCTCGGTGTTTGCTACGGCATGCAGGTCATCACGCATATGCTGGGCGGCAAGGTGGGCAAGGCCAGGGGCCGTGAGTACGGCAAGGCGGAATTGTTTATTGACAGCAATAAAGACCTGTTTGCCAACCTTTCCACCAATTTGACCTGCTGGATGAGCCATGGGGACGAGATTTCCGCGCCCCCGCCGGGTTTTATAAAAATCGCCCATACTTTAAATGCCGCGCATGCGGCCATCGGCAGCCGGGCCAGGAAAATTTACGGCGTGCAGTTCCACCCGGAAGTGGTGCACACCCAGCGGGGCCTGCAGATCCTGCAGAATTTTGCGTATACCATTTGCGGCTCCCTGCCGCGCTGGACCATGGACCGGTTTGTCACCGCCGCCGTCAAGCAGATCAAGGACACTGTCGGGCAAAAAAAGGTCGTCTTGGGGTTGAGCGGCGGGGTGGATTC
>JACQQW010000029.1 GCA_016206745.1 Candidatus Omnitrophota bacterium
ATGGGCACCATGATCCAGCGTTATAAACCGGATGAGACCCAATACCGCGGTGAACAGTTTAAAGACCATCCGCAAGACGTCAAAGGCAATAATGAGCTTTTATCATTGACCCAGCCGCAGATCATTAAAGAAATCCACGACGCGTATTTGAATGCCGGCGCGGACATTATTGAAACCAATACCTTTAACTCCAACCGCGTGTCCATGGCGGATTACCGCATGGAAAGCCTGGTGTATGAACTCAACGCCGCCTCCGCCCGCCTGGCCCGCGAGGCCGCGGACCAATTCACCAAGGCCAGCCCTGCAAAACCACGTTTTGTGGCCGGCGCTGTCGGCCCAACCAACAAAACCGCATCCATTTCCCCCGATGTCAATGACCCGGCGTTCCGCGGCATTACCTTTGACCAGCTGGTGGACGCCTATATCGAACAGTTAAAAGGCCTCATCGACGGTGGAGTTGACCTGCTGTTGGTGGAAACCATTTTTGACACCCTCAATTGCAAAGCCGCCCTTTTTGCCATTGACACCTATTGCGCCCAAATCAACAGGCGGTATCCCATCATCATTTCCGGCACCATCACCGATGCCAGCGGACGCACACTCTCGGGCCAGACCACGGAAGCTTTCTGGATTTCCGTCCAACACGCCAATCCCCTGGCCGTCGGATTAAACTGCGCTTTGGGCGCCAAAGACATGCGGCCTTATATCGAGGAAATGTCCCGCGCCGCCTCCTGCTATGTCAGCTGTTATCCAAATGCCGGACTGCCCAATGCTTTTGGCGAATACGACCAGGGGCCGGCGGAAATGGCGGGACTGATCAAAGACTTTGCCCAAAGCGGATTCTTAAATATTGTCGGCGGCTGCTGCGGGACGACCCCGGACCATATCAAGGCCATCGCGGAAACAGTGGCCAATGTCCCTCCCCGGCCGTTGAAAGAACGTCCCCGGCACAGTGCCTTCAGCGGGTTGGAACCTTTGATCATCCGGGAAAACACCAATTTCGTCAATGTCGGGGAACGCGCCAATGTCACCGGGTCCAAACAATTCGCCCGGCTGATCATTGCCGGCCAATATGACCAGGCCCTGGTTGTGGCCCGCCAGCAGGTGGAAAACGGGGCCCAAATCATCGACGTCAACATGGATGAAGCCATGCTTGATTCTACGGCGGCCATGACCACCTTTTTGAATTTGATCGCTTCCGAGCCGGACATTTCCAAAGTGCCGGTCATGATCGACTCCTCCAAATGGTCCGTCATCGAAGCGGGCCTCAAATGCGCGCAGGGCAAAAGCATTGTTAACTCCATTTCGCTCAAAGAAGGCGAGGCGCAGTTCCTGCGCCAGGCGGCCCTGGTCAAACGCTATGGCGCGGCCGCGGTGGTCATGGCCTTTGATGAACAGGGCCAGGCGGACACCGTCCAGCGCCGGGTGGACATTTGCCGGCGCGCCTATAAAATCCTGACGGAGACCGTCGGTTTCCCGCCCGAGGACATTATTTTTGACCCTAATATTTTCGCCGTGGCCACCGGCATCGAAGAGCACAATGACTATGCCCTGGATTATTTTGAGGCCGCCCGGCGCATCAAGGCCGCCTGCCCCGGATGCCTGATTTCCGGCGGGGTCAGCAATGTGTCCTTTTCCTTCCGCGGCAATGACCCCATCCGCGAAGCCATGCACTCGGCCTTCCTCTACCATGCCATCAAGGCCGGCATGGACATGGGTATTGTCAATGCCGGCATGATCGCCGTCTATGACAATATCCCCAAAGATTTATTGGAGCGGGTGGAAGATGTTTTGCTCAACCGCCGGCCGGACGCCACAGAACGTTTGGTCAGCTTTGCGCAGACCCATAAATCGCAAGGCAAAAAAATCGAAGAAGACCTGGCCTGGCGCAAAGAGCCGGTGGAACAGCGGCTCTCCCATGCCCTGGTCAAAGGCATTGTGGATTTCATTGACCAGGACACCGAAGAAGCCCGCCAAAAATCCAAACGCCCGCTGGACGTGATTGAAGGCCCGCTCATGGACGGCATGAATATTGTGGGAGACCTGTTTGGCTCCGGCAAAATGTTCCTGCCCCAGGTGGTCAAAAGCGCCCGGGTCATGAAAAAAGCGGTGGCCCATCTCATGCCGTTTATGGAAAAAGACAAAGATTCCGTCAGTAAGACCGCCGGCACCGTGCTCATGGCCACGGTCAAAGGCGACGTGCACGACATCGGCAAAAACATCGTGGGCGTGGTCCTGGCCTGCAATAATTTTAAGATCATCGATTTGGGCGTCATGGTGCCCTGCGATAAAATCCTAAAGACCGCGCGGGAGGCCAGGGCCGATATGATCGGGCTCTCCGGGTTGATCACCCCGTCTTTGGATGAAATGGTCCACGCGGCCCAGGAAATGCAACGCGAGGGGTTTTCCATCCCGCTATTAATCGGAGGCGCCACCACTTCCCCGAATCACACCGCGGTCAAAATCACGCAAGGGTACCCCGCCGGCATGACCGTGCATGTCAAGGACGCCTCCCGCTGCGTCGGTGTATGCCGCGCTTTGATGGATCCCGGCGCCAAAAAAGAGCTGGCCGAACGTGTCCATAAAGAATATGAGGCCCTGCGCCGGGAACATGAGCGGCGCCAAAGCGAACGCAAATTGGTCCCTATTGAAGAGGCCCGGGTCCGAAAATTCACCTGCGATTGGAGCAAGACCCCCATCACTAAACCATCTTTTTTGGGCATTAAAACTTTTAAAAATTTCGATTTAAATAAAATCCGCACCTTTATCGACTGGTCGCCGTTTTTTATCGCCTGGGAACTCAAGGGAAAATTCCCCAATATCCTCAAGGACCCCGCCTGCGGGGCTGAAGCCGCCCGCGTTTATGCCGATGCCAATGCCATGCTCGATGACATCATCGCCCGCAAACTTTTGACCGCCCATGCCGTGGTCGGGTTTTACCCCGCCAACAGCAGCGGTGACGACATAGAACTCTACACCGATGAAGGCAGGAACAAAATCTTGGGAGTGGTCCATTCCCTGCGCCAGCAGGCGCAAGTGCGTCCCGGCGATCCTCTATTGGCGCAGGCCGATTATATCGCGCCCAAAGAAACCGGCCTCAAGGACTATTTGGGGGCCTTCGCGGTGACGGCCGGCATTGGATTGGACGGCATGGTCAAAGAATTCGAGGCGGACCACGATGACTATAAAAGCATCATGGCCAAGGCCGTGGCGGACCGGCTGGCCGAGGCCTTCGCGGAATACACGCATCAATGGGTGCGCAAGGAACTATGGGGCTATGCCGCGGACGAGGACCTGACCCTTGAGCAAATCACCCATGTGGATTACCAAGGGATACGCCCGGCGCCGGGCTACCCCGCCTGCCCGGACCACACGGAAAAAGAATTATTATTCAAAATGCTCAACGCACAGGGAAATGCCGGCATCACCTTGACCGAGACCTTCGCCATGCTGCCCACCGCCGCCGTGTGCGGCCATTATTTCGCCCATCCGGATTCCAGGTATTTTTCATTAGGGAAAATCGGCAGGGACCAGGTCATCGACTATGCCAAACGCAAAGGCATGGATGTCGCGGCTGTGGAGCGGTGGCTGGGGCCGAATTTGGGGTATTAAAGCCTAAAATTATTACCTTCAATACTTTTAACGGACTTTTTCTGCGGAAAAATGTTTTGAACACTGCGGAGAAAAGAAAAATATTCCGCCCAGGTCCTGGATCGATTTAAAGCATTGCCGCGGGCCCGGGCAAACGCCTCGCGGCGGCTTTCGCTGCGGGCGTCTTGCAGCATCTCCATTTTCTCTTCATCACTGAGCACCGCCGGCCTCCCCTAAAATTTCTTCTAATTTATCCACGCAATTAAATAAACCGAAATATTCCCGCAACAGATCCACGTTCAACCGTTGCCTGTGGTTTTTAATCAACCATTCAATGTCCGCCATGTCTTGGGCATAGCGGCTTGGATCATTATTCAGGGCCTGTATCTTTAAACCGATAATGTCTTCCGGCACAACCACATTGACAGTGCATCCTTTAACGATCTCATGTGGCCTGGCCCGGTCAAGCATGGCCAGGGCGTATGTCCGGTGGGCAATGATAAAATCAATATTCCCTAATTCATTAAGCATGCCCCAAAAATTGGCCGCATCGGGGCTTTCATGCTTAAGTTCATATCCCAACGACGTTAAAATGCTTTTGACAGCCGGGATGTCTTGATGATGCACCAGAAAATCAATATCCATTGTCGCCCGCTGAAAACCTGCCGCATGCAAAGCAAATCCTCCGATAATGGCACAACGGACGCCGTGCTTGTCGAACTGGCCCAAAATCATTTTAGAAACCGCTTCAAAGTCCATGGTGGATTATAACACAGCCGTAATCATCAACGTAAGAAATCATCAACGGTTGTGGATGCCATGCGGACAATTTCCGGGACAAGGCCGGAGAAATCTGCCTCGCTCACATGAGATAAAAAAACAGCATTACCTTTATATACCGGAACACCTTGCCTTTGAAACTTTATCTTCCCCGGATTGAAATCAACCCCGCCATTTTTAGACATCCCGACCATGGCATCGTCTTGGGGAATAAATTCCCTCTTCAATTCTTGAATGCGTTTTAGGTCCTCTGTTTCCAGGGCATTCCCAGCGTCGGATGTTTTGAGGTCCTTCACATATCGGGCAAAGCGGGGATCATGCAGCACCGGGGCAGTGATTTGTCCATACCATTGGGAAAGAATAAGTTCAGGACTTTCTAAAATCCTAAACCGTGCTTCATGGGCCTCCGGATGCACCATCTTCGCTAAGACCTTAACGGCCTCCTCCCGCACTTCCTTATGCTTTCCCGGGTGCACAATAACAGCTTCCACCGCCCGCACAGCATCCTCATCATCGACCAAAGAACCAAGCACCTGCAAGGCCGCCCTCTGCCCTGCGACATCGGGGTAGTTCAACATGGCATAAAGATTTTCATGGGAAGGGATCGCCCTTGCCGGATGCAGTTCAATGGAATCCAAAATATCCTTTCGATCCTGTAAATCCCTGCTTATATGCCAAATTTCAATTAATTTGGGCGTCTGTGGACCTCCTAAAACAACAAGACCTTGTTTGGCATATGCCCTAACTATTGGGTCTTCATGAGCAAGCAAGTCAATGAGCCCTTCCGCAATGGTGGGATCGTTTATGTCTTTGAAAACATTGCTCATGGTTTCACGCACTATCGGATCAGGGTGCTGCAGGGCTTCAACAAAAATATGTGCTGCTTGTGTATCTCCGACGCGTACCAGCGCTTCCACCGCTTCATGACCTAGTTGCGGGTCATGTAAAGCAGCCTGCCGTAAATACCCAAGCACCCGCGCATATCCCATATTTCCTGTCCTCGCTCGGGCATTAGTCGATGCAGCCCGCCACTCTTTTTCCTTTCTCAACAGTGACCTGCGGTGGGCGGTCAATATTTTTAACTTGTGTTCCCGCCAGGCCCTTTGTTCATGCCTGTCAACGCCGGTGACCAATAATTCCAAAGCTTCCATGGCCTCTAACTTCGCCTCCCGGTTTTGTCCATGCAGCAAGGCCCGGCCATGGCCTTCAATAAAACGCTCGACCGGCGTTTGTGATTCTTCTAAATATTTACGTGCCTGTTCCCGATGCTCCGCAGATTCATCACCCAAGACCTCCAACACCCCTCCCACCGCACGGTGGTCTTTTTTCTCGGCCAAAGCAAAAGCAGCCGCGCGGCGGACAGGATAGTTTTCATCCGACAATGATTCTGTCAAAAAATTAGCGTGCCTCGATTGGATCTCTTCGACTTTATTTGCCGCCCATTGACGGTACTTATTGTCCGCGTCTGACAAAGCAATGATAAGGTATCTCCTGGCCGGATCACGATTCTTGTCATCCAACAAAATATTTCCCATCCGCTCCATAATTCTTTCTTGAGGCACCTTGAGATCTTCCAATGCCTTTTGCGCTCTTATCCATACTCTATCATCCGGATGATCCAATAATTCTAAAAGCCAGTCAATGCCTCTATGATCACCTAACAAACCTAGTGTCAAAGCCGCTTGTGCCCTGACCCACAAATTTTGAGCTTCGGACAAAGCTTGCAGTAAATATTCAATTGTTTCAAGATGCCATTGGATCGTCCCCAAAGCAACAGCAGCCGCCATACGGACATCTACGTAGTCGTCTTTTAAAAGCAGTGATCCTAGTATATGGACTTCCCGGCTGGCATGAAGCCTTCCTAAAGCAATGGCTGCTCTCTTGCGTATCTCTGGCCTTTCATTCTTCAATCCATAAGTAAGGAAGTCCACTGCCCTGGGGCCTCCCTTAGATTCCAAGTCCCCAATCAAATCTTTCTGCAGCACAGAATCATATTCTTTATTGAATAATATTATTGGAATATTCTTATTCCAGTTGACCCTGTCCAATCTTCTCAGCTGTTTGCCCGCATACTGACGGATATTCAAATCCTTTTCTGAATCAACAATTCGCATCAAATACTCCATCACCATAGGCCCTTTATGTCTTGATAAAACGCGTAAGGCATCCATCCTCTCATGGGAAGGCCTCTTTGTGTCACTGGCAATTTCACCTGCTAAATTAACATAGTAAGGAAGCAATTTATCAACAGTATCATTGTTATTTTGTCCTGCCATCGCCCTATCCATTCGTTCCACCGAATGAAATTCAACACTCAAAGTCAAAGCTGGTTTTGACAATTCGGCCAATTAAAGGCCGACAGGTATTGCCAGTAAATTCTTTCCTTGGCCGTCTTGTCTTCCATCTCAATTCCGGCAACTTTATTTTGATCGGCATAATCTTGTCCCAGCACGCTTTCTTGAAAATGCCGTTTAAACCAGATGGCCAGGATCAATGCCTGGTACATTTGCCGCAAATTGGCGAAGTTTTTGCCTTCATTGACCTCTCTCTTGATTTCCGGGAGGATGACTTCGCGGATGATTTGGGAGGCTAAGGCATTGGTATTCTTGACCGCGCCACCCCGCTGCAATTTCTCTAAATGTTGTTCTGATTTATCTGTGGAAATTGCTGGGGGCCATGCGCTCTTTTTATCATTCTGACTGAGCGCAAGGTAATCCTCCTCCAACATCACCTCCAAAC
>JACQQW010000232.1 GCA_016206745.1 Candidatus Omnitrophota bacterium
GAACAAGGGATTTCAGTTTATCTAGGCCCAGCGTTTGTTCGGATTGCGCCATGACCAGATCAACGTGGTCGTCCATCCGGAGGCGATCATCCACTCGATGGTGGAATTCGCCGACGGCGCGATACTGGCGCAGATGGGGGTGACGGACATGCGCCTGCCAATCCAGTACGCGCTGACATATCCTGAGCGTTTGCCGACGGGATTAAAGGCGCTGGATTTGACGCAGTTAAAACGGCTTAACTTTGCCGCCCCTGACGCGCGCAAATTCCCGGCCTTGGGGCTGGCGCTGGAGGCGGCCAGGCAGGGCGGCAGCGCGCCGTGCGCGCTTAATGCCGCGGATGAGGAAGCGGTGGAGGCGTTTTTAAAAGGCGGTTTAAAATTTACCGCCATTTATAAAGTAGTTGAAAAAGTCATTGTTCGTCATAGAATAATAAAACAGCCGTCGCTGGATGATGTTTTGGCGACGGATGGCTGGGCCAGGGAAGAGGCCCGTGCCGTTATCAAGAAAATTTAAAAGGGGCTGAACGCTTGATCTCTTTAATTGTTTTTATCATTATTTTGAGCATTCTCATTTTGGTGCATGAGTGGGGGCATTTTATCACCGCCCGCAAGTGCGGCGTTAAAGTGGAACAATTCGCTTTAGGGTTCGGGCCTAAATTGTGGAGCCGGGTCCATGACGGCACCGAATTTTGCCTGTGCGCCATTCCGTTGGGTGGATATGTCAAAATGGCCGGGGATGACCGCGCCAAGTGTTCCGGCAACCCGGATGAATTTTTTTCCAAATCGGTGGGGGCCCGGGCCCTGATCGTGTTGATGGGGCCGGTCGTTAACCTTGTTTTAGCGTATGTTTGTTTTTGGCTGATGTGTTTTATAGGTTATGTGGACATGGATTTGTCCGCCAAGAAAGTCGAACCGCGCCTGGGGCAGATTTTAAGCGGGTCCCCGGCGGAGAAAGCCGGCCTGCAGGCCGGAGACAAGATCATTGCCGTTGACGGCAAGCCGGTGGCGCATTGGCCGGACATGCAGGACCACATTATGAATTCCACGGCGCCGCAATTGACCGTAACGTTCCAACGCGATGGCCGCGCGATGGCCAGGAGCATTGTGCCGCAGGAACACAAGCAAAAAGATATTTTTGGCCGGGTACACCGCGCCCGGCGCATTGGGGTGGGGCCTGCGCGGATCAAGGATTCTAATGAAGCGGTGGTTGTCCGGTATGGCTTTTGGGAATCGTTTCCCCGCGCGGCCAAAGAATTGGCCGGTATTACGGTCAAGACATATACGGCCTTGTACGAGATGTTGATCGGTTTGCGTTCGCCCAAAGAAGCGATGGGGATTGTGGGCATGTTTTTTGTGATTAAATTCGCTTTGTCCATCGGTTTTAGTTTTGTATTGCACATTGTCGGCGTGATCAGCGCCAGTTTGGCGATTTTTAATTTGCTGCCTGTCATCCCGCTGGACGGCGGGCATTTATTTTTATTGGCGCTTGAAAAAATCCGCGGCAAAGCCTTGTCCATGCGGGCGGAACAGTTCATTGCCCGTTTGGGGTTTGCCTTGATCGTGGCATTGGCATTATTTGTATTTTATGTGGACTTTGAGCGCATCGGTCTGGTGGATAAAATCATTCATATTTTTAAAACATGAGGAAATTTATTTATGCCTGCACCTACAAAAGCCCAGCACAATGAAGTCAAGGCCCTGATCCATCATTACTTGATTTCCAAGACCAATTTTTTGCAGCTCAAAGACACCATGCAGGAGGACCAGCTGCGTTTGTTCGTGGACGGGGCCATCACCAATTTATGCAAGGAAAAACAGTTGACCGTCGCCATGGATGAACGCTTGGGCCTCATCCGCGAACTGGTCAGCGGAATCGTCAGTTTAGGGCCCTTACGCCCTTTGGTGGAAGACCCCAGCATCTCTGAAATCATGGTCGACGGCCCTGCCGGGGTCTACATTCAAAGAGACGGGAAAATCGAGAAAACGAACGTTCAGTTTATAGACAATGCGGCATTGCTGCACACCATTCAAAAGATTCTGGCCGCCTCATCCAGCGGCCGGCGGGTGGATGAGAGTTCTCCTTATGTCGATTTTTCCCTGTCGGACGGCTCCCGTGTCAATGTCATCCTGCCGCCGTGTTCTTTGCATGGGGCGGTGATGACCATCCGTAAATTCTCCAGGGATCTGGCATCGATCGACGATTTGATCGACCGCCGGACACTCAACAAGCAAATGGCGGCGTTCTTAAGCGCGGCGATCCGGGCCAAGCTCAATGTTGTATTTTGCGGCTCCACCGGCAGCGGCAAGACCACCCTGCTCAATGTGCTGTCGCACCACATCCCGGCCCATGAACGCATCATCACCATTGAAGACACATCGGAGTTGCGCCTGATGCAGGAGCATGTGGTGTCTCTGCAGTCGAAGGCCCCGAATATCGAAGGCAAGGGCGAAGTGACCATCCGGGACTTGTTCGTCAATTCCCTGCGCATGCGCCCGGACCGCATCATCATCGGTGAAGTGCGCGGTCAGGAAGTTTTGGACCTGGTGCAGTCCATCGCTTCGGGGCATGCGGGGTCGCTGGCCATTGTCCACGCCGATTCGCCCCAGGAATGTTTTAACCGCATGGTCACCATGATGCTGATGTCCGGCATCCGTTTAAGCGGGGACCAGATCCAGCGCCAGATCGCCACTTCCATTGATTTGATTGTTTACGTTGAGCTGTTTTTAGACGGGATCAGGCGCGTGGCCAACATCACGGACCTGGGGTTTGACAAAGAAACCGGCAAAATTTCTCTGGAAGATGTTTTTACTTTTAAACAGGACCGCATCGATGCGCAGGGCAATGTCATCGGCGACTGGGTGTTGGC
>JACQQW010000233.1 GCA_016206745.1 Candidatus Omnitrophota bacterium
ATACACGTCTTCCCAGTCTTTGAGCGTGCTTCCTCCCTGCAGGCGCGCCGCGTCCAGCAAAGCGGCGCGCTCGGTGGAACTCATGACAGCCAACAGGTCCCCGATCTTGACCTGCCGGCCTTCTTCCACCAATATTTTCTCAATGCGGCCCCCAATGGGAGGCTTGACGGCCAGGCGGTTTTGCGGCTGTATGTTCCCCGTCGCCGACACCGCGTTCTGTATGCTGCCGTAATTGACCGTGATGATTTTCCCGTCTTCCCTGGGATGTTTGGATTTGCCATTGAACATCCCATAGCCGGCGGCAACACAGACGATGACCACGCCTCCTAAAATAATTTGATTCTTTTTATTGTTCCAGCGCATCTAATGTCTCCCCTTTGGCCTGGGCCCAATTGGCTTGCGCGATCAAGGCCGCTGTTTCTACATTCAAAAGCGATTTTTGGGCGTTCACCAATTCATTCTCGATGATGATCCACTCATTGAACCGGATCAAGCCCGAGGCATATTGCGCTTGCGCGATTTTGGCCCGCTCCCGGGCCGCCCGCGCGAACTTTTTTTGCACCTCTACGCTGCCGGCGCTGTCCTGCCATTGGGTCCAGGTCTCGGCGAGCGTCAAAATGACCCCGTCGCGGCCGCCGCGTTCTTCCGCCTGGGCCTGGCCCAAGACCGCCCTGGCCCTGGACACTCGCGCCTGCCGCGCTCCTCCTTCAAACAAGGAAAAGGTCAAACTAAGACCGGCGGACCAGCTGGTTTTTCCCGGCGGCCAGGAGGAGTCCGTCCTGCCAATACCGGCATTGGCATAAATGCGCGGGAAAAAATCCGCCCGGGCGGATTGAAGGCCGAATTTGGCCGCTTCTTTGCGCGCCGTCAACTGCCGCAAAAATGGCACGCCGGCGATCATGTCTTCGAACAGGGGTTGCTTAGGATCGATTACAGCCATGCTTAAATCCCCCCGGGCGGCAACAGGTTTGTATTGCGGCCATCCCATGATTTTGACCAGGCGCCGGCGGGACAATTCAATGTCCCGTTGGGTGCGTTCAATGTCCAATTGCGCCTGCGCCCAATTGGCCTGGGCGGTCAGCAATGATCCCCGGTGCTCGGCCCCGCCCTGGTAGCGCAAGGCCACCAAATCCAGGCTGTGCTTGCGCCGCCGGGCAATGTTTTGGGCCACGCCAAGGAATTCCTGCGCGTTTAAAAGATCGACAAAGGCGGACCTCAAATCCAAACGCACATTGGAAGACGCCACATCATAATTGTATTGGGCGGCCTTGACGCCGGCGCCGGCGGATTGGACATCATAGGAAGTTTTAAAACCGTCAAATAACAATTGGCTGGCATTGACGCCATAGGCATGGGTGTCCGCGCGTTGTTTGCCCGTCGATTTACTGCGGTCGAAACCGGAATCGCTGGTTAAATTCGGTAAGCCGCCGCTTTTTGTAATGGCCCGGTCTGCCTTGCTTTGGTTTAATTGTTCCCGCGCGGCCACCAAGTCCGGATTATTGGCTTTGGCTTCCCGCAGGCAATCCTGCCAGGATAAGACCAATGGATTTTCCGCATAAGCAACCGGAACATATAAAAATATTGCTGTAATCAGGAACGCAATCATTCAGGCTTATTATCTTTCTTGCGGTCCATGAGGTCCATAAACCGCGCGAATTGCTCTTGGGTCAATATTTTTCTCACTCCGAGAATGGCGTTGAACCGTTCATCCGCCATCCGCCCGCGCAGGTTCTTCATGCGCGCATGAATGGCATTGATTGTTCCCATGTCCAGGTCTTTTTTCTTAAGCTCTTCACCCATGGATTGCATGGCTGTTTTTAATTCATTAGAAACTTCCTTTTTGGCGGCCTTATGTTTGCTTTTATTGTCCGCCAATAATCTCTTCTGTTCCTCGTTCAAATTCAATTGGTCATAGATCTGCTGGATGCGCTGTTCCATTTTTTCTTTCCTGTGCTCATCGCCTTTGCCATGGCCCATAAAAAAATCCGCCCTGGCTGCCGACGGTAATAAAAGCAACAGTGTAAAGATCGCCGGGCTTACACGCATGGATTTGATGAATTGGTTCATGTCCCCTCCTTGTAAAGTCTATGGTCTTTTGTCTATGGTCTTATAAGAAATACCGTTCTATTCCCGCGCTCACTTCATCGGCATCCTGGGCGTCCGAAGCCCCCATCATATAAGCCAAATAAGCCGGCGACGGGTCTTGATTATAATGCGCCACCGTCCCAACGCCTAACATCACCAAAAGGCCGGCGGCCACCGCCAAAGACCGGAAAGAAAAAACAAAACGCCTGAAAATATCGATGGGGCTTGGCGCCCAATCATGGGCCATGTCCCCGGCCTGGATTTTTTCCTTGACCCGCAGCCATACGGATTCGTCCGGTTTCGCGCGGGGTAAATCTTTAAAAATTTTATCCATGTCCATCGACCAGTACCTCCTTACTGAACTGCAGCATCTTTTCCCTTGCCCTTTTTAACCGGGTGCGCACGGTATTGAGATTGACGTTTAAACTGCGCGCCACTTGAAGATAGCTTAAGTCCTCTATGTGCCTTAAAACCACGCAAGCGCGCTCGCCGGGGTTAAGCACACTCAACAACGTCCTTACCCTGTGGCCTTGGTCTTCATGTTCAATAATACGGCACGCGTCATCCGGGCCGGCCGCGTGCTCAAGCGCCGCGTCAAGATCGACCCTGCCCTTGCGGTCTTTGGCCCTTTTATTTAAAAGGTTGATCGCGCAATTGGCCGTGATCCGGTAGACCCAGGTTTTTAAAGAACTGCGGAACATAAAGCTGTTTAATTTGCGGTGCACGATCAAGAACACCTCCTGAGTGATTTCCTCAGCATCTTCCCGGGCTTCGACCATGCGCAAAGCCACATTATAAACGAACGGCGAATAAGCCCGGTACACCTGCTCAAACGCCTCAATGTCTCCCTGCGCGGCCCTGCGTAAAATATCTGAACTAAGAGTTTCCATCGTTTTTGTCGTTCATATATTTAGACAAAGGAAAGGGCTGAAAAGTTTCAGGTGGGATTTATTTCTTGAGGATACTTTTCCAATGATTCAAAAGGCCGGCATTGTCGTCGAGCTTGACGCCGTGTTTTAACCCGCTGCCGCGCAATTTGACAAGATACATCTCTAAAGCGGAAATCACAACCTGATTAAGGTTCATTTTTTTCTCATGGGCATAGACATATGCCTGACGATGCAAATCCGGGCCGGTCCTGACATTGAAAGACCCCTTGAAAGGCCTGTCCGGGGCTTTATTTTTACTCTTACAGGTTTCTAAATAATCATGGACGCCCTCTTCAAAGGCCTTCCTTAAAGAAACCACATCCCGGCCTTCATAGCTCACCAGGTCTCTAATATGTTCTATTTTGCCAAAAAAACATTTGTCTTCATCGCTGTAATGAACAGACCCGTAATATCCTTTATATTCTATCATATCGATCATAATAAACCC
>JACQQW010000206.1 GCA_016206745.1 Candidatus Omnitrophota bacterium
ATTCAAACTTTTCCACCGCGCGGATCAGCCCCATATTGCCCTCCTGGATCAAGTCCAGGAACGAAAGGCCGCGGTTGATGTATTTCTTGGCGATACTGACCACCAGGCGCAAGTTGGCTTCGACGAGCAGTTTCTTGGCCTTGTTGAAACGCGATTGGCGGGTCTTGATTTCCCGCAATTGCATTTTGACGCGCTCGGCCGGCTCGCCCAGCTCTTGGAGCAGGCCCGCTTTTTGCTTCTTAAACTCTGGGGCATTTTCATGCCTTTTCTTGGCATGCAATAAACGGTCAATGCGGTCGATCCGGTCCAGGATCTCCTGGATTTTGACCACAATCTCCTCATTGACCGTCGAGGTCAGCTTAAATTCGGCAATGGACTTGGCCGAAATGTCGGACCCCACGCGGGTGTGGCGGACATGCTCGAGGATCTTGGCCAGGTCTTTGAGCAGGCGGCCGCGGCGTTCCAGCTCGTCCTTGATCACATCTTCCGCGTTGATCTCTTCGCGCAAAACCTGATTGATGATGGCGATCGCTTCTTTGCGCGCGAAATAGGTCTTAAACAGGCTTTCCGCGAATTTGATCTCCGCCTCTTCAATGCGCTTGGCCAGGCTGATTTCTTCTTCGCGGGTCAACAAGGGAATGGACCCCATCTGCTTGAGGTACATTTTCACCGGATCGTCAAGGGGGATGAATTTGTCCGAATACACGTCATCCTCTTTGCTCTCCTCGCGCAGGCGCCTGACCTGCTGTTCGCGGCTTTCCTCATTGCTGGTTTCCTCGATCAAAGACACTTCAGACTCGGAATCGACCACCTTGATCTCCTTGCCGTCAAGGATGTCAAAGACCTGGTCAATGTCCTCCGAAGAGTCAATGGCGTCGGAAAGGGTCTCATTGACCTCTTCATAGGTCAAGAACCCCTTCTTCTTGCCCAAAGACACCAACTTGTCCAAATCTTCCTGGAATTCTTTTTCTTTACCCGGTTCTCTCATATCACGCCTTTATTCCCTTAATTTGTTTTATAATGCCCTCAACTGCCTGTAAATTCCCGGACCGCTTCTCAAATTCTTTTTGTTTTTCCAAACGTTTAACGCGCAATTTCGATAAACAATCTCTAAAGACCGCCTGCTTATCCCCCAGCCACGCCTCGTCCCTGCTTAAAAGGCCGGTGATAATATCCTGGGCCGCTTGATCGCCCAGACGGGCGAATAAATCACGCACTGTCCATTCTTGTTTTTCTTTAGACAACTGCCAGATGCCCTCAACCATGTCCCGCATCAAAGGATGGGAAAAATCCTGCGGAACCAGCTCTTCCCGGGCCTTGATGACCCATTGATGGCCGGACAAAAGGATGCCCAAAAAAATCTCGTCATTCAAAGACAAGCCGGCCTTTGCCGCGGCCTTCACAGCCTGCCCGCCGGCTTTGGGGCTTTTAAGGGCATTTAATTGTTGCAAGACGGCAATTTCGTCGATCTGCAAGTCTTCCCTTAATTTCTTGACCAGTTCCGACCTGATGATTGCATTGTCAAAACGCGCGATGGTTTCCAGCATGCGCTGGCAGACCTCGGCCTTGCCTTCGATGGCCCCTGCGTCATGGCGGTCCTTAAGCCAGGCAAGTTTAAAATCAAATAAAGATGCCGCTTTGCTTAAACGATCATGAAATGCCTGCGCGCCGTGGGCGCGGATGAATGAATCCGGGTCTTCCCCGGCGCTAAGCGTCACCACGCGCACATTCATCCCTTCTTCCACCAGCAGGTCCAAACTGCGGATGATCGCGTTTTGACCCGCGGGGTCCGTATCAAAGAGCATGACCACATTTGAGGTGTAGCGGCGGATCAAGCGTATTTGATCGACGGTCAATGCCGTCCCCAGTGAGGCCGCTATATGTTCCACCCCGTGGACAAAGGGCATGATCATGTCCATGTACCCTTCGACCACAATGACCTGGTCCAGCTTTCCCGATGCGCCTTTGGTCAAATGAAAACCGAACAAATGCCGGCCCTTGGTGTACACCGGCGTCTCGGGAGAATTGATGTATTTCGCCCCTTCCTCATTACTGAGGGCGCGGGCGCCAAAAGCAACGGGACGGGCTTGAATGTCAAAAATCGGAAACACAATCCGGTTGCGGAACCGGTCATAAAACCCGCGTTTATGTTCGCGGGCAATCACCAAACCCGCCTGCTCCATCAGCCCTTCGCTGATGCCCTTCTGCTTTAAAAATCCGATCAGCCCTTCCCAGGCATCCGCCGCAAAACCCAATTGGAACCGGCGGACCGTTTCCAAACTGACACCGCGATTTTTCAAATAATCGCGCGCCGCGTGGACTGGCGCGTCACGGCCGGTCAATAAATTCCCGTGAAAATATCCTGCCGCCAGTTCATTGACCTTATAAATGTCTTCCCGGAGTTTACGCGAAGGGCTTTCCGCCCCGGCATTGCCATGTTCGGGGACGGCCACCCCGCACTGCTGGGCCAAAAACCGCACGGCTTGGGGAAATTCCAGGCGCTCCTGGCGCATGATAAACCCAACGGCATCTCCGCCGGCACCGCAGCCGAAGCAATGAAAAATCTGCTTGTCGGGATTGACAACAAACGACGGTGATTTTTCCTGGTGAAACGGACAAAGGGCTTTTAAATTACGCCCGGCTTTTTTCAGCTGCGCATAACGGCCGATCACCGCGGCTATATCAGAACGGTCAAGAACCGCGTTTATAATTTCATTTGGGATGAGACCCATTCCTTGCGGTGAATATTCCTTTGAAGAAAGATGTCAACATATTGATTTTAAGCAATTTACAAGAAAGTATAACATGTAGTTCATCAGGTGTCAAGGCAAGCGCTTACCGATATTTTGGGCCTGTTGGAAAACGTAACCATATATTGATGAATTAGTTATAGAATTCTTTCTGCCCGGCGATCAAAATATTTTTTTAAGCATGGCCCTGTATTTACCGGACAAATTTAAACACCGGCAACAGCGGGTTGGGGCTCAACAGAGATAATCGTTTTG
Organism: Candidatus Omnitrophota bacterium; assembly: GCA_016206745.1. GTDB lineage: Bacteria > Omnitrophota > Gorgyraeia > Zapsychrales > Fredricksoniimonadaceae > JACQQW01. The sequence goes on from JACQQW010000206.1 coordinate 3,006, forward strand.
GGAGAAGCAATGGCGGCGCCTTGATTGAATCTGACCGACATGATCCTGGAAACGCCCCGTTCCGGCATGGTCACGCCATAGAGAATGTCGGCATTTTCCATGGTCTTTTTATTGTGGGTGATGACGATAAATTGGGCTATTTGGGCGAATTCCTTTAACAGGTGCGCGAAGCGGCCGACATTGCTTTCGTCTAAGGCCGCGTCGATTTCGTCCAGCACGCAAAATGGGCTGGGATTGACTTTAAAGACCCCGAAAATGAGCGCGATGGCGGTCAACGTCTTTTCCCCGCCGGAGAGCAGGGAAATGTGCTGGGGCTTCTTGCCCGGCGGACGGGCCATAATGTCAATCCCGCATTCCAGGGCATTTTCAGGGTCCAGCAAAATGAGCTGGGCCTCCCCGCCGCCAAAGAGCATGCGGAAATGGACCTGAAACTCCTCATTGACCCTGGCAAAAGTCTCGGTGAACATTTTACGGGTGGTGCGGTTGATGTCCTGGATGGTCCGCATTAAAGATTCGCGCGCGGTCAATAAATCACTTTGCTGTTTGGTCAGAAATTCAAATCTCTGTTTTAATTCCTCATGCTCCTCGATGGCGACCAAATTGACCGCCCCATAGGATTCGCAGCGTTTCTTTAAACGTTCGATTTCAGCGGCCAACTCTTCATAGTTAACCGGCGCCTGTTCCGATGATTCCCCCGGCAGGGGCAATTGGTCCCAATCAATTTTATAGGTCTGCAGCAAACGTTCCTTGAGCGAACGCTGGTTAAACAGGACCTCCTGGCGGCGCATGTCCTGATTGTGCCTTTGGGTCTTTACGGCAATGATTTCCTCTTCCATGGCGCGGGTCTGATGGCGCAAACCATTTAAGACGGCAACCAGTTCACCTTTACGCGCGCCCTGCCCCTCTAATTGCGCGGCCAATTCCTTGAGCGAACCATCGGCCTCTTGCGCCAAACGGCCCAAACGGGCAATGTCTTCGCCAATGGCCGCTTTCTTGGCCAGCATTTCCAGGGCCTCCTGGTCAAAGCGGCTGACATCGGCCAAATCACGGTCCAACCCTTGCGTGTACACCATACGGTTTTCTTCAAAACTTTTTTGTTTCTCGACGGCCGACTGCACCTGCGCTTCCAATTGCACCACGGCCATGCTCAATTCTTCGCGTTCCTTGTTTTTAAGCACCACCGCATCTTGCTTGGCCTTGATGTCTTCCTGGCAGCGGCGGACCTGGCCGGCAATGCCGGACAGGGCCTCATTTAACTGCCCTTCCTGCACCTTCAACGAAGCCAGGCCGGATTCCACCTGGGCAAATTCAGCGGTGATCAGGTCCATTTCTCCGGTGATCTTGCCGGTTTCCAGTTCAACGTCATTTTTCTGCGCTTCCAACACCGACAATTTTTTCTCCAGGTCCTGTATGCGTTTTAAAACAGCGTCCAGGCCCTGCTGATGGGCCTGCATTTCCTGTTGAAACACCGACTTCCGCTCCAGCGCCTGGATCAATTGAACATCCACAGAGGCAATGCGCTCGTCCATGTGCGCCAAATCCAATTCTATAAATTTGGTTGCGCACACAATGGCATACATGGCAGGCGAAGTTTCGGCGGCCGGGACCTCCTCGATACTCTTGATCTTTCCAATGATGCCGGTCTGATTGTCCGTCGGACGCGCGGCGCTTAAAAACCTGCCTTCAACCACAGGGTCCGGG
>JACQQW010000207.1 GCA_016206745.1 Candidatus Omnitrophota bacterium
AATTAGAAGAGTTTAATAAATGGGTTTTGTTGCGCATAAAAACACAGGAGGGAAAAATGTTTAGAAAAATCATCGCTTTGTTTGTCTGCCTTGCCTTTATTACCGTCAATTATCAACCTGTCGCGGCCCAGGAGTTTAGCATAACCCAACTGCCCGCGCCTGGGACAATGGTGAATTTAAGCCCGGCCTACGCGCCTTTGCTTATGAAAGGCGTGCGGGTGCATCCGGAAAATCCTCTGCTGTTTGATTTTATTATCGACACTGGCCATTCCGGTTTAAATACCGACACCCCGCAATTGCGAAAAGAATCAGAGAAATTGATCAAATATTTCCTGGCCACGTTGACCACGCCTGAAAAGGATTTATGGGTCAATCTCTCTCCGTATGAGAAAGACCGCATGATTCCCGAACAATTAGGCCAAACCGAATTGGGAAGGGACATGCTGGCGCAGGACTATATGCTTAAACAATTGACCGCATCCTTGATCTACCCAGAAAAAGAATTAGGCAAGAATTTCTGGGACAAGGTCTATGCCCAGGCACAGCAGAGGTATGGAACTACGCAAGTTCCGGTGAATACATTCAATAAAGTATGGATTTTACCGGATAAGGCGGGTGTATTCGTGCGCAACAATACGGCGTATGTGGTGGAGGGGCATTTGAAGGTGATGTTGGAGGAGGATTACCTTGCGCGTGAAAAGAATTCTTCTACGTTGTCGTCCCCGAATGTTTCAGTTGGGGGCCCAGTTCACGCGAGTCCTGGATTCCCGACAAAAGCATTCGGGAATGACAAGAATGCTACTTCCCAAATTGTCCGCCAAATCATCTTGCCTGCCATCGAGAACGAGGTCAATACGGCCAAGAACTTCGCCCCCTTGCGCCAGATTTTCTATTCATTGGTATTGGCCTCCTGGTACAAAAAGAACCTCAAACAAGCTTTGTTAAACCAAGTCTATTCAGACAAAAACAAAATCAACGGCGTCGATGCCGATGACAAACAAATCGGCCAAAAGATTTACCAGCAGTATTTAGCGGCGTACAAGAAGGGCGTGTTTAACTATATAAAAGAAGATGCTTCGACTGCGCTTAGCACAGGCGTAGACCATTTAAACAAACAATCCCTACCGCGCAAATATTTTTCGGGTGGGGAGGTTTTTAGCAACTTTGATTTGGCTATGTTTACAAATCCCGCGAATCCCATTGTTCAAAGAGGTTTGCCGACAGGGCCACAGCTGTATGTCAGCGCGGCAGTAAAGAATGCCGGCCCGGACGCGGCGATGATTGGTAGCGTCACAGCTGAACGCGTTTCCTTGGAGCGGCAAAGAGTGTACGCCGCATCTCAAGGGTCGCATGAACAAAGAAGAGTTGCAGAATTTGAATATGTTCGAAATAGATTCGGTGATGAGTCTTTAAAGCGTGAATTAGGGGTGGATTATGTGGGGCTTTATAATTTTTTTATTGGACAAGTTCGTTCCAATGGAGATCTTGAAATAACGCGCGAAATAGCCGATCGTTTTAAAGAAAGCCTTTGGGAAATAGCTATTAATCAGCTTGATGGGCATGTGCGCAAAGTGAGGGTCAGAACAAATTATAATGATCCAGAACTCGGAAGCAGTGATGAAGACACCGGTGATGCGCATGTGATTTATTTCCCATTAGCGTCTAATCCTCTGCATTCTGGACAAATCGAGACCGCATTGCGTGCTATGGCCCAATCAAAAGCTTCACAGGTAGTGTTCCGTGTGCAGGGGTTGGATTTCAGAAAGGAAATCACCGGGGCCACAATCGATGGGCGCCATGAAATCACTGATGGTTTTATGCGGGAATTATCTAAATTTGCTCCGGGGTTATTTGCGTATTCAGCCATTGGCAAGGAAAATGATTTGGATGGCGAGACGGATTACCTTAACTTCCTTAAGCTGAATGCTGGAAGAAAAGGCAAGTTAAGGGTTGATTATTTAGTGGGTTCAGACCATATGCACTATTGGGACAAACAGGGCCGGCCGGATACAATTCAGAAATTTGAGAAATTTGCTGATGAACAGGCGGAATTTCTTAGAGATCACAATATTAGATTTATGGTCTTATTTAATGAACGAGATCCGCAGGACAGCAAGCCAAGGCCAAATGAAGAAGCAAAGTTGCAAGAATTGAAGAGCAAAGGGTTTTATATTCTTCTGCGCGGCGCGAATCTTGAGGGAGCATCTTCTACCCTTATTCGTAATGCTTTGGCGGGATTTGGCAAAGCGGAAGATTTAACCATTATGCCTCTTTATGTCGAACAGCAGATTAAAGAACGGGGCAAATATAGAGGATTTATTGTTGGTTTGCCGGAGGCCATATCACATCTGGCC
>JACQQW010000220.1 GCA_016206745.1 Candidatus Omnitrophota bacterium
GGATGCAGATCGCACACAGGAATTTGAAATCACCGCATTAAATGAAGTCCCCGGAGGCTATAAAATCGAGGGAAACGCCAATGTTTTTGAGCGGCAATTTTGGCGGGAATTCTGGAAATTCGCCTTTGAACCGGCCAAGGCACAGAGGGCCGGGATTAAAAGCGTCCAGATTGAGGCCCCGGGAGTCATGTTTATTCCCGGTTACTTGTACACCATCAATATCGAGCATGACGGGGGTTTGAGGATCGACACCAAGCCGCTGCCGGACATCATCCGCGGAGAACGCATTCTTTCATAGGTAAAATTGTATGGTCAAAACTTTTCGTTTAGGGGATGGAAAATTAGCGGAGACCGGCGCCGAACAGGCGCAGGTTTTTATTTATACCAACCCGGACGCCAAAGAAAAGTCGCATCTTATTACCCGGTTGCTCATCGATGAACACACGTTAAATTCCTCCCTGGACCCGGAAGAACTGGGCCGCATTGAATTCGAAGCCGACCATTTTGCCGCCATCATCAAAAGGCCCAAACGGTACAGTGCCGATGACAATTTTCTGTTCAAGGTCTCCTCCGTCGGTCTTTTTCTTTTTTCCGACAAATTGGTCCTGGTTTCCGGTGAAGAAGAATTTGCCCTGGAGGGCAGGGTGTTCTGCAAAATGCAGTCGGTCCGGGACGTGCTGTTGAGGGTGATTTTTCATTCGGTTTTACATTTTGAAGAGCACTTGAAGGTCATCCGTAAGGTATCGGATGAATTGGAACTGGAAATCAACCAGGCGCTTTCCAATAAAGACCTTTTGCATATGTTCAAACTGGAAAAAAGCCTGGTCTATTACCTGGACGCCATCAATTCCAATAACAAGGTCATCGAAAGGCTCAAGGCCAATGCTTTGAAACTGGGCTTCACCCAGGAAATCAATGAATTTCTCGATGATTTGATCATCGAGGGCAGCCAATGCTTTCAGCAGGCGGATTCATACTCCCAGGTCCTCTCCAGCATGATGGATGCCTGGGCCTCGATCATCAACAATAATTTAAACGTCCGTCTTAAGAGGCTCACCGTTGTTTCCATTTGCATCATGACGCCGACCTTTGTCGTCAGCCTTTTTTCCATGAACGTGCCGCTGCCTTTGCCGCAATCGGGCACGATGCTTTCTTTTTGGCTGGTCAGCGCCATGGCCGCGAGTTCAGTCCTGGCGCTTTTATTGGTCGGGTTTTATAAAAAGTTATAAAAAATCATTGAATACTAGATTTCCAAACAAGAATTATGACCTGCTGGTCATCGGCGGGGGGATCAATGGCGCGGCCATTGCCAATATTGCCGCGGCCGCCGGCGCCCGCGTGGCATTAGTGGAAAAAGGCGACTGGGCCGGGGGCACTTCCAGCAAATCCACCAAACTCCTGCACGGGGGCATCCGCTATTTAGAGAACTTTGAATTCGGCCTCGTCGCGGAATCCCTCAAAGAACGGTTTATTCAATGGAAAAGCGCCCCGCATTTGGTCAAACCCATGCGGTTTATTGTGCCGGTCTATCGGGCCCAAGGTCGTCCGTTCTGGATGATGAAATTAGGCGTGTGGCTTTACGAGCGCTTAAGCGGCGCATACAGTTTAGGCCCTCACGCGGTGTTAAGCAAAGAAGAAGTAGAGCGCCTGGCGCCGGGGATTAAGGCGGAAGGATTGCTCGGCGGGGTGTCGTATTTTGACGCGCAAATGGATGATGCCAGGCTTTGCCTGGAAAATGTGCTGATGGCCCAAAAGCGCGGGGCGGATGTTGCGAATTATGTAGAGGCAGTGGAATTCTTAAAAGAAAACGGCCATGCCGTGGGCATGCGGCTGCGCGATACGGTATCCGGCGGCAGCTTCAATGTCAGGGCAGATAAAATTATTGTGGCGGCCGGGCCATGGTCCGACATTGTGCGGCATACGGATATGCCGGCCGCGCAAGCACGGCTTAGGCCGACCAAAGGCGTCCACATTGTCTGCCGGATCGACGGCGAAGTTCCGGCAGATGCCTTTCTCTTGCAGAACCTAAGAGACAAGCGCATATTTTTCACCATTCCTTTTAAAGGCAATGTCCTCATCGGCACCACCGACACGGATTTTAAGAAAGCGCCGGAGAATGTCCGCGTAGAACAAAGTGATGTGGATTATTTGCTGAATGAAGCCAGGGCCAATTTCCCGGCCCGGGGACTGACACAGGACCACATCATAGCCGCATTTGCCGGAGTAAGGCCGCTGGTCTATGAGCCGGGATCTCCTTCAAAAGTGTCCCGCCGGCATGTGATTGAACGCAATTCTTCTGGGGTTTATTATGTGATGGGAGGAAAATACACCACCTACCGGGCCATTGCCCTGGAATGTGTCGCCTTAGTCCTGCCGCGCCTGGCCAGGCATGTTCCGGCAACAGAAGACTATATGCTGTATGGGTCAGGTTTGGGAAATCCGGACATGAAGTCCATTGCCCTGCGTTACGCAGTGGAAGCGCAAACCATTAACTATTTAGTATCCGTTTATGGTAGCCGTTTTGAGGATGTTTTAAAACTGACACAAACGGACCCGTCGCTGAAAGCCGCCATTTGCACCTGTTCCAAGGCCATCCGCGCGCAGGTGGTATATGCACTCCAAACCGAAATGGCCCGCACCCCCGCAGATATTTTTGAACGCCGGCTGGAATTAGGGTATAATAATTGTCTAACCAAGCAATGCCGCCAGGTTATTGAGCGAATGTTATTATCTGGTATAATCAAACATGTTTAAAAA
>JACQQW010000216.1 GCA_016206745.1 Candidatus Omnitrophota bacterium
ATCCTTCAAAGATTGCTTCGCAAAAAGCGCTCGCAATGACACAAAAGTAAAACTGATTGCATAAAGGATAGCTTTCACATAGAATCTAACTCTTATGGCCCATATCCGTATTGCCAATCTTTCCAAAGTTTATAAAGGTCCGGCCAAGGCCGTCGATAATGTAAATTTGGAAATCAAAGACCGTGAATTTGTGGCTTTGGTGGGCCCTTCCGGCTGCGGCAAATCCACCATTTTGCGCATGATCGCCGGTCTGGAAGAGATCACTTCCGGCGAGGTCTGGATCGATGACCGCATGGTCAATGACGTGCCGGCCAAAGACCGCAATATCGCCATGGTCTTCCAGAATTATGCGCTGTATCCGTACATGACGGTGTTTGAAAACATGGCATTCGGCCTGAAATTGCGCGGATATCCCAAGGCGGAGATCGTCAAGCGCGTGCATGAGGCCGCGGAAATCCTGGGGATAAGGCCATATTTGGAGCGCCGGCCCAAAGAGCTCTCCGGCGGTGAGCGCCAGCGCGTGGCGCTGGGCCGCGCCATTGTGCGCAAACCCCTGGTCTTCCTGTTTGATGAGCCGCTCTCCAACCTCGACGCCAAGATGCGCGTGCAAATGCGCACGGAAATCCATAAATTGCGCCTGCGCCTGCAGACCACCTTCATTTATGTCACCCACGACCAGACCGAAGCCATGACCATGGGCGACCGCATCGTGGTCATGAACAAAGGCGTGGTGCAGCAATGCGCGGACCCCATGACCATTTACGACAAACCCGCCAATAAATTTGTGGCGTCGTTTGTCGGGTCTCCGCCGATCAACTTGATGCAGGGGAGGGTCGTCAAACAGGGACGCAAATACTTCTTTGATGAAGGCAAATTCCAGGTTAAGATCATCGATGAAGCGGTCCCTAGGATGGCCCCGTATGACGGCAAGGAGGTGGCCATGGGCATCCGCGCGGAAGACATTTACGACAAGCTGTTTGCCTTTGAAGCATCTCCGGACAATACCGTGCGCGCCATTTGCGAGGTGGTTGAGCCCCTGGGGTCCGAGGTGTATTTATACCTGAATTCGGGCAGGCATAATTTTATCGCCCGCGTCGGGGCACATGACCGGCCGGAAGTCAACCGCGACATGGATCTGGTCTTCGACATGAGCAAGGTGCATTTCTTTGATTGCCAAACCCAAGCGACCATTATCTAGGCTTTATTTTCTGGTTGTCTTCAGTTTTCTCCTGCCGCTGGCCGGTTTTTTTATTTACGCCGCGAAAAACCACGCGGCGTTTTTATTTTTGACCGGCGGGTTGATGGTCAACGTCGTCCTTTTGCTCTTGTTCCACCTGCGCCTGCAGAAAAAACAATCCTCCATCGCCATTAATAAAGAAGATTATTTTGAACGGGCGAATTTGCTCAAAGCCGAGCTCGCGCATGAATGGGAAACCATCGAATCTTTCCGCCATAAAATCACCAGTTATGGGCAGTTGAAGGACCTGACGGAAAAATTAAGTTTATGTTTGGGGCTGGCAGAGACCTCCAATATGTTGTGCGCCGAGGTCAATAAATTGTTCGGCCACAAAGACATCACGGTGATTTTGTATTTGTTCCATTCTTCGATGGGTGCTTTGGGGATTTCGTCTTCCCAAAGAGGCCAGATGCAAGTCAATCTCAAGGCCAAAAAAGGGGACGTGTTTGACCAGTGGGTGGTCAAAACGCTCCATCCTTTGCTGGTCGAAGACACCAAAACGGATTTTCGTTTTGATGCGGAAAAAATCATCAGTGAAGACAGCCGGTCCGTGCGTTCGCTCATCAGCGCCCCCCTGGTCACCGGGGACAAGACCCTGGGGATTTTACGGGTGGACAGCCCATTGGCCCATCATTTTGCCACCGACGATTTAAGGTTTTTGCGCACCATCGCGGACTTAAGCGGCGTGGCGGTCGAAAACGCCCAGCTTTATCAAAAGATCGAGGACATGGCGATCCGCGACGATTTGACCGGCCTGTATTTGCGCCGGTATATGATGGACCGTTTGAATGAAGAGCTCAAACGGGAAATGCGCAGCGGGCAGCAGCTGTGTTTTTTGATGATCGACCTCGACCGGTTTAAACAATACAACGATACTTTTGGACATATCGCCGGCGACATTGTGCTGCGTACCGTGGGCGGTATTTTAAAAGAGCATTTTGCCCGGCCCGGTGACCTGGTCTGCCGCTACGGGGGGGAAGAATTTTGCGTGCTTTTGCCCGATACCCCCAAGAAAAATGCGGTGAGTTTGGCCGAAGAAGTCCGCCGCAAGATCCAGGCCAAGGAAATCGTGCTGCGCCGGCAAAAGACCCATGTCAGCGCCTCGATGGGCCTGGCCGCGTTTCCCAATGACGCCAGGACCAGGGAAGAATTGATCATGAAGTCCGACGAGGCCCTGTATAAGGCCAAAGAAGGCGGCAGGAACAAAGTATGCTCATCCTCTTGACAATTGCCTTTGTTGGCGTGGTTTTCTACCTGGCGAAAGTCGTGGTCATGCAGCTGGAGCAG
>JACQQW010000211.1 GCA_016206745.1 Candidatus Omnitrophota bacterium
ACGAGGTTGCGCGCGCAGCCTAAATTGATAACGCCGACCTTCTGGCCGGCGCTCAGGCGCTCTTTGTGCAAATCGATGGTGGTTTTCATTTTTTCACCGTCAGCCCGTCCTTGGTGATCACGACGCGTTTGGCCCGGCGTTCGGCGGAGCCCAGGGAACCGATGTTCTTGCCGTTGACTTCCAGGTCCAGTTCATTGATGTTCCTGCCGGAAAGCTCAATTTGCTCCCGGGCGCTCCAGGATTCCATGGTCCCTTTTCGCATGGTCATGGCAAAGGCCACTTTTCCGTCGGTCTTGACCTGGATCCAATTGTCTTTGACGGCGCGCGCGGCCAATGTGACCTTGCGATCGATGCTCCGGGCTTTGATGGTCCGGGGGGCTGGGACCGCCGCCGGCGCCGCCTTGACCTTGGGTTTGTTTTTAATATGCGCGGCCACACATCCGCCCAATTTAACCAGCACAAATAATACAAGCGCAAAAGCGGCCATCCGCCAAAGCCATATGCGGTTCTGAGCGGTCCATAACCCGCCAAGAAATTCCCGCATGCGTTCAAATGCCGGATTGGACCGCCTGACCTGCGGCTGTTTGGGCGCCGGAACAGGACGTTTGCCTGCCGTCGGCACGAGGGGCGCCGGGGGCTTTTCCATATGGCAGGATTTAAGCGCCTCGTCCGCGTTGAGCCCCAAGAATTCCGCGTAAATTTTGATGAAGCCCCGATGATAAAAAGGCGTCAGGACCCGGATGGAATAGCCTTGCTCAATGGCCTTGAGCGCGTCCAAAGGGATTTTGGTCGCCTCATGGACGATTTCCAGCGTCAGGCCTTTGGCTTCACGGGTGTCTTTAAGTATGGAACTAAGGTTGGGTGTTTGCTCCGCCATTGCTTTGCATGTTCTCTAAAAGCCATTGTTCACGGTCTACCAAAATATCGCGCGCCTTGCTGCCGGCATAAGGACCCACAATGCCGTTTTGCTCCATCATGTCCACCAAACGCGCCGCGCGGGAATAGCCCAAACGCAGGCGGCGCTGCAAAATCGTCACCGAAGCCTGGTTGGTCTCGACCACCACCCGGACGGCCTCGTCATACATATCGTCTTTTTCGTCGCTGCCGCCTCCGGCCATGGGCTGGGCTTTAAGCACTTCCTCATTATACTCCGGATTGGCCTGCGCCTTAATACTTTCGATCGCGCGGTTGATTTCTTCATCCGACACATAACAGCATTGCCCGCGGGTCGGTTTGGCGTCCCCGGGTTTGATAAACAGCAAATCGCCTTTGCCCAATAAATTTTCAGCGCCATTCATATCGAGCACCGTGCGCGAATCAACTTTGGAAGCGACTTTAAATGACAAACGCGCCGGAAAATTGGCCTTGATAACGCCCGTGATCACATCCACCGACGGGCGCTGCGTGGCCAGGATCAGGTGTATGCCGACCGCCCTGGCCAATTGCGCCAGGCGGGCAATGGCCCCTTCCACGCTCTTGGCCGAGACCTGCATCAAATCGGCCAATTCGTCGACCACCACGACAATGTACGGCATCAGCAACCCCTTGGCATGATAGCCTTTGATGTTGCGCACCTGCTCTTTGGCCAGGGTCTTATAGCGGCTTTCCATCTCCCCCACGATCCAATTGAGCGCCGGCGCGGCCTTTTTGGCGTCGGTGATCACCGGGCAAATCAAATGCGGCAAATTATTGTAAGGCACCAGTTCCACCATCTTGGGGTCGATCATGATGAATTTGACCTCCGACGGTGAGGCATTAAAAAGGATGGACATGATCAGGCTGTTTAAACACACGGTCTTTCCGGAACCGGTGGTGCCGGCAACCAAAAGATGCGGCATCTCCGCTAAATCGGCGACTAAGGGCTTGCCTGAGGTGTCTTTCCCCAGGGCCAGCGCCACTTTCGAAGCCGAAGAACGGAACATGCTTTGGGTCAAGACATCTTTAAGAAACACCGCCGCTGAAGAACCGTTGGGCACCTCCACCCCGACGCGGTTCTTCCCCGGGATGGGGGCCAGAATGCGCACCGCCGAGGCCGAGAGGGCCAGGGCCAGATCGTCCGTTAAACTGGAAATGCGCTGCACCTTCACCCCCGGCGCGGGCTGCAATTCATACCGGGTGATGACCGGCCCGCGTTCGATGTCAACGACCTTGACATTGACCCCGAAATCGGAGAGCGTTTCTTCCAAGACCTTGGCCCCGTTCTTAAGCGCGGCCTGTATTTTTGTATCGGTAATTTGGGGGGCGTCTTTCAATAAATCCAGGGACGGCAGATGGTATTCCCCCGCCGCTTTGGGCTTCATGTCTGCCGGTTTAGCGGCGGGCTGGGCCGCGGGGGCGATGATGCGGATGTTCGGCACGGCGGAAGAAGCCGGGATTTTGGCCGGCGGCACGGCAACGGAAGTGGTTTTGTCCTCTTTTTTGGCCTTAAGCAATACCTCATCGCTGCGGTCCGCGAAATCCTCTTCTTTAAACAAAGCCGTCTTATCCGGGGCGCGCTTGGGTTTCAAGGCCCTAAAAACATTGATCAAAGAACGCGCCAGCCATACAAAAAACGGCGACACCATGAACTCACCGGCCACAACCAAAGCCAAAGTGCCCAACACGCATAAAACAATCAAGGCCCCGACAGGGCTCAAATACTGCCGGCAAAAATCACTGAAGGCGATCCCCGCCACCCCCGAGCGTATAAAACGGTCCATCCGGTCTTCGCCGGCGGTCATGCTCAGCAAAGAACTGACCACCATGATCAAAACAACCAGGCTTAAGAATTTTGGGAAAGAAAAGCGGATTGCGCGGGAGGTAAACTTGTTCCAGCTCCAGAAGAAGCCGATGGCCGCCAAAAAATAAGCGCTGAATCCCAGCACAAAAAACAGCGTCCCGGCCAAATAAGCGCCGGCGATGCCGATCAAATTATGCGCATGGGCATTGGGCTGGGAAACATACCAGGGAAGGTCATAAGGCGTGAATGAAGCCAGGCTCGCGAGCAAAATCAAGCTCAAGGCCAAAATCACAATGCCCTTGATCTCATTGAAGTGTTCAAGCTTCATCCCTCGCCCCGCTTTAAGAGGTTACGATTCCGCTTGTTTTTTGCTCAGGTTAAAGCGGCCCATTTCGTCTTTTTCCATGAGCTTGACCTTGAATTTGTCGCCGAGCTTGACCACCTCGTTGACGTCTTTGACGAATTTATTGGCCAGTTCGGAAACGTGCACCAGGCCTTCGCGGCCGGGAAAAAATTCGACAAAAACGCCGAAATTCATGATGCGTTTGACGGTGGCTTCGTAGGTGGCGCCGATTTCCGGTTCCTGGGTCACGCCTTTGATCATGCCGATGGCGATGTCCAATGCCCTGGTGTCGGGAGAGGCCACGATCACTTTGCCGTCTTCTTCAATGTCGATGGAGGTGACCCCGCTTTCTTCGATCATCCTGCGGATGTTCTTCCCCCCCGGCCCGATGATCTCGCCGATTTTGTCCTGCGGGATCTGCAAAGTCACGATGCGCGGCGCGTAAGGCGACATTTCTTTGCGGGGCGCCGGCAATACGGCGTCCATTTTATCCAGGATATGCATGCGCGCCTCCCTGGCCTGGGCCACGGCGCGCCCGATGGTGTCCATGGTCAGGCGCTTGATCTTCAAATCCAGCTGGATGGCGGTCACTCCCGCGCGCGTCCCCGCCACTTTAAAATCCATGTCCCCGAAATGGTCTTCCAGACCCATGATGTCGGTGATGAGCGCCGCGTGTTTCTCATCGGAAATAAGCCCGACGGAAATCCCGGCCACGGAGGCCTTGACCGGCACGCCCGCGTCCATCAGCGCCAAACAGCCGGCGCACACGGAGGCCATGCTGGAAGAACCGTTGGATTCCAGGATTTCTGAAACCACCCGGATGGTATAAGGGAAGTCGTCTTTGGAAGGGAGCACATATTTTAACGCTTTGGCCGCCAATGCCCCGTGGCCGATTTCGCGGCGGCCGGGCGAGCGCATGGGCTTGGTCTCCCCGACGGAAAACGACGGAAAATTGTAATGGAGCATGTAGGTCCTGTACGTCCGGCTTTCCAAAGACTCGACCAATTGTTCATCGTCCTTGGTCCCCAAAGTGACCACGCCGAGGCTTTGGGTCTGCCCGCGGGTAAACAGGGAGGAACCGTGGGTGCGCGGCAAAACTCCCGCTTCGCATTCAATGGGGCGTATGTCTTTTAAGCCGCGGCCGTCGGCGCGCAATTGCCTGTTGAATACATTGCCGCGGATGACTTCATACTGCAGGGCCTCAAAAACGCCGCGCGCGTCATTGGCGGAAAACTCTTCACCGGCTTGCGCGCAATCGGCGTACACAGCCATGTCTTTGGTCAGGGAATCAAACAATGCCCTGACCGCGTCCTCGCGCCCGCCTTTATCGGCAATATTATAAATTTCATTCAGAGGACCCAACGCCAAAGAACGCACTTTGTCAATGAACGCCTGGCCTGTTTTTTTTAATTTCACCTCGGTCTTGGCCCTGCCGATTTGTTTTTGCAATTGGATTTGGATCTCTTTAGATGCCTTCAAGGTATCGAGCGCGAGCTCCAGACCTTCCAGCACTTTTGCCTCCGGCAGTTGATCGGCTTCGCCTTCAATCATGACGATGCCGTCGCCCCAGCCGGCCGCGACCAATTCCATGGCGCTGTTGGCGCGCTGCCCAAAGGCGGGGTTTGCGACCAGGTGTCCGTCGATAAGACCGACGCGCGCGGCGCCAATGGGGCCGTCATAAGGAATGTCGGAAATCAACAGCGCCGCGGAGGCCCCGATCATGGCCAAAATATCCGGGTCATTTTCCCCGTCATGGCTTAAGACGGAGGCCACCACCTGCACTTCGTTTAAAAACCCTTCCGGGAACAATGGGCGGATGGGCCGGTCGATCAAACGCGACACCAGCACTTCGCGTTCGGTGGGGCGGCCTTCGCGCTTAAAAAACCCGCCGGGGATTTTACCGGCGGAATAAGTTTTTTCCTGGTATTCAACCGTCAGCGGAAAAAAATCTATGCCCTCTCTGGGCTTTTTGGCCATGCACGCGGTGACTAAAACAACCGTGCCGCCGACCGTGACCGTAACGGCCCCGTTGGCCTGCTTGGCCAGTTTTCCGGATTCAATGATAAGGGTTTGACCTGCAAATGAGGTCTCGACACGCGCCGTAGACATAATAGATCCTTTGGGTTTGCCGATTACTTGCGTAAATCGAGCTTGTTAATGGTTTCTTCGTATTTTTTGGGATCTTTCTTCTGGAGATAATCCAAAAGGCGGCGGCGCTTGCCGATGAGCAAAAGAAGTCCGCGACGGGAATGATGATCCTTCTTGTGGGCCTTGAAATGTTCGTTGAGCCCGTTGATCTGTTCGGTCAGGACCGCGACTTGCACGGGGGCAGACCCCGTGTCTTTCGCATGGGTCTTAAAACGGTTGATCACTTCTGTCTTTCTTTCTTTAACAATAGCCAACTTAACCACCCTCCTTGTTGTGGGCCGCCCCTGGCAGCCCTTTGTTCTTCTTTTAACGAATGGGGGAAATTATACAATCAAGCCCCAAAAGCGTCAAGCGAAACTATTGCAAATACAAGTAGTCCCGATTGTAGAAACAATCGGGGCGAAAGTATTTTGGACCCCCTTACTTATCCTTTAAAGCCATGACCCGCAATTTCTTGGAATCGGATATGACCAGCACCGGCTCCTTGCGGCCGTCCACCAGGGCGCCTAGACGGTCTCCCAATTCATAGGGGTCTATGGTGAATTTCGGCATTGGATTATCCCAATCCTGCTTAAAATCTACGGCCACCCGTTTTAGCGCATGTTCATAACTAATTGCCTGCAATCGCTTTGCAGTATCTTCTGAAAACTCTTCACCTTCAACAGACGCGGACCCTTGCTTGCCTTTAAGCTCTGTAA
>JACQQW010000219.1 GCA_016206745.1 Candidatus Omnitrophota bacterium
ATATATACGTGTTAATAATATACCATTATACGTGGTATTTGTCAATGGCTGGAGGGCGCCTCTGAAGGGGAGTGACCGGTCATGACCATGACCGTATTGGCCAGGCCAATGGCGCCGCTGATCTTCAGGGGCAATTTCCCAGGCCCGGCGTCAAACCATATTTGATATTGGGCGGGGATGCTGTGCATATAAAAAGCGTCGAAAATTTTTCCGCTTATTGTTAATTTCAACTGCCGCATCATTTTAATTTTTAAATCTTTAGTAGGTAAATGCAAATCCAAAACGTCCCCGATTTTAAAAGACCCTTCTTTACGATAGCGCTGGATAAATCCATAAATATTGTCGACCGGACCCTGCTTTTGAAGCACCTGTTCCTCTTTTTTGCCGCCGGATTCTTTAATGACTTTTATTTTTCCTTCACCGGTCAAATACTCCTCCCGGATTTTGCCTTTGCCGAACACATTCAAATCAAAATCCCGCAGGACCACAACAGGACGGAAAGTGCCCGGCTCCGTATAAATCTTTTCCTCATCGTAAAAATTAAAACCGTCCGCCTTAAAAACAATCAACGCCAGGTGCCGGCCTTCAAAATCCACTTCGCCGCCAAAAGTGAGCGCGGCCTGCCCGACCTTCATGCCCCATTTCTTGATGTCGTAAGTGATCGTTTCCGCCCTGGCGGCCAGGGGTAATAAAGAAAACACTATTAGTAGGAAAAGAAAACGTTTGAGCATCAAGTAGCGATTATACCACAGGCCTGGTGTTTTTGCATAAATGCTTAAGTTGAACACTCGAATATCTCTTTAGGGAACCAACAGCAACCCTTCTCCTTCGGGCCATACCCGTTTAAAATCATCGGGGTTGAAGGTCACTAGGTGCTGCACGGCGGCTTTTTCCGCAACCCTGGCAATCAGTGCGTCATAGACCGCTCCACCGGTCAAATGAAGTTCATTCATGCGGCGAAGGACCGCGAGGTAGTCGCCCGCGGACAAAGGCACGATTTGAACACCTTCTTCAACATTCTCATGGATCAGTTTCCAAGCCATGGCAGGCAAAATACGTGGGACCACCGGCAGGGTCGTCAACACGGCGTAAAGTTCAGCTACGGTATGACTGGCAATAATGCCCTGTGCCTGGCCTTTCTTGACTTTGATTAGCCAGGGCAAAGCGCGGGCATGAAAAGGATGGGGCTCTACCATAGCGGCCACCAGGGCTGATGTATCGAAAAGGACTTTCATGGATTTGGCCGCGGCCTGAATCCTTCCAACCGCTCTTGACGATGGGACTGGACCACTTGGGACAAGTTACCGCTGGCCTGGCCCCGGAATACCCATACCCCTTCCTTTACCCCAAAGGCGGGCGTCTCTTGCACCGGCCGCAAGCGGATTTCATTGCCATGCTCTTCCACAATCAAAGCGCTACCCGCGCGCAAGCCCAAGTGGCTGCGCAGCAACTTGGGAATGATCACGCGCCCGAATCTGTCTAAATGGGTTTCCATTACAACCTCCTTAACTTTAGTCCAATTATAACATGCCAAATGGCAAACAGCAATGCCAAAATTTATACCGATGGTCAATCGGAAAAACCCAAAAAGGCCGGTAAACTTTTAAGCGGTTGGACATCAATGACCTGCGGGATAAAGCCAGGGGCGTTTTGCAATTGTTGCAACATGGCGCGATCGATATGGAACTTGATTTCACCATGGCCGTTATCTTGTACACTCAAATTCATTTTGTCAGAATTAAAATCAATACCGCCTTTGGCCAGCCCCTGTTGCAAAGACCTTCGGGCCGCGTTCCGGATATAAGGGTCACTATCTTCTTTCAACGCTTCCAATTCCTCAAACGTGGCTCCGGTAATTTCTCCCTCTTTATCATCCAAAATTCCTGATTGAACAGCGGCCGTCATTAGAACAAAAGGGGGGGCCTTCCCGGTCTATTTTCTCATGAATGTCCCTGCCTTCAACACCAGGCCCATGCCGGACAAACCATTCCGAATTAGGATGAAACGCCGCTAAAATCCATTTATAATCGCCTAGCATTCCTGGAGCAGGTAAAAGCATTGCGGCTACGGGCGATTCAGCGATGTGTTCTCTTTCACTAGCTTCGCCCGCAAAAGAAAAAAATCCTTCAAACTCTATTCCATTAAGGGCGAACCGCCGCGCGTCCGCGACTAACTGAATGGCGTATTCCCACATTGCGGCCGCCGCTTCAATGGCATATTCCGGGATAAACAAAAGCCAGGATATTTCCTGATCAGAAAGCTTATTTGCGTCAATACCAAAAGCACGAAAGCCATCGGCCCTTTTTACCCATATCGGGCGCATTTTAGTCATCCCTACCGCCGACTTGGCGCCAACCATGGCCGCTATCGCGGTGCTCGCATAGGTCCCAATCCGGATGCCACCAAACCATGCCGGCATCTGCTTCTTGATAAACTGGATTTTATCCGCCGATCCTCTTAGACGCCTGGATAAAATCTCAAACCCTTCGTATATGGGATAATTTCTCTGATAAATAGACCCTGTCATAATGCTGGATACGATCAAATAAAACGGAATGCGGTGACGATCAGCGCTGTTTTTAATATACTGACGATATTTCACGGGAATGCGCCTGATTTCTTTGATCTTTCTGACATCGTCCAAATCAAACCGGTGGACTTCTTCTTTTTGGGCATCCTCCATTTTTATCCGATCTATGGTGAAATGATGGCTGCTTGTAAAAACATTGAGGAATTTCTGATAGACCCTGGCATAAGAAGAATACTCGACCACCTTGTTGCTATAAATGCCCAACCCTTGACTCGACAAGAGATTCACCATTCTACTCATGCCGGCATAAGATGGAGAAAATGGAAACACCCGTTCTTCTTCATTTCTTTTGATCCTCCCCCATTCCTCCAAAGCATTCAGGTTTAACTTAAGAGCATACGGCAAAGATCTCTTCAGCACAGGATCAGGATGAATATCACCATAATGAACCAAGAACGGGATCAATTTTGATTTTAAAATGACGACTTTTTGTAATGTATCCAAAAATAACCTGGAAGATATCATATCCGTATCTTTAAGAAATTCATTGATCGCCTCAATGGCCTCGACGCGCATTCCCTCTAGGAAACTTAAACCATGTTTCTCTTTGATATCCGATACAATGCTTGCCAATAACATTATTTTATAACCCAATTCTTTCTGTTGCCCTGAACTGTCCGCGTTCTTGATTTGATCACGCACGGAACGCAAAAGATCAAAGTACATTTCAATCTCCTGGTAAGAATACGGTCTTAAGGCATGGCTTACATACAAACCATGGGCCTTATCAAAACTTGGCTTATATTCCGCCCACCATAACTTATACTCTTCCTCAATGGCCAATTCCCTGCCTTGCCCCTGCACTTCGTCTTGAATTTCTCCCTCCATATTGTCCGAATAAAACTGAGTGGCATCATAAGTAAAATGGCGCATCCTGTGGATAATTGCCGCCGAGACGCCGCCAACTCCCATCACTATGGCCAAGGCCAGGTTTGCCGCATAATGATTTTCCAAGAACGGCACAGCCTGAAACAATGCGAATCCACTAATTCCAACAACCTCTCCAATAGCAAAACTGGCCCTTAAAAAGGCCACATCCGGCCCCAGGCCTAAAGATGCCATCGCGGCAGAAATAATGGGCTTTATTCTGACCGTTATCGACATGGCGCGATCTGAAAAGGCCGCTGTGTCATCGGAAAGAACAGGGGCAAATGTAAGGACGGCCCGCGATGCCATGTTTGTGACATCTACTCCTCCTGAGAAATATTTCCTGGGGATCACTTGTTGCGTTACGGGGTCATGGTCTTCTTTGATATAGTTATAAACTCCATTTTTAAACGCTTGAAGATAGCGCTCATAAATCTTTTGCTTTTCCTCTGGATTATCGATGTCAACACCCACCGTTTTATTTTTGTCGATATAGACTTGTGAAAGGATGCTGTCCTTGATTTTCTTTTTATACCAGGCCGCAAGGATAAGTGAATGGTACACCTGGCGCAGTTGGGTGAAGTTTTTTCCGGTGTTAACTTCTTTAGTCAAGGCGGGGATGACGATTTCACGGACGATATTGGAGCCGAGGGCATTGATGCCTTTATCGGGGGACACGTACCGATCCCCTATCGGGGCTTCCGGTACATGTCCCCCACTTTTCTCAAGCGCCAAATAATCCTGCTCAAGCATGACTTTTAGTTTCGATTCCACCACATACGCCGCGCCTGCCTTGGCGTTTTCGTAGACTACGGCTTTACCAGGGACGATCCAGACTTTATTGAATGTGTTTACCGGTATATTGGTTGTCCCAAACTTTTTTGCGGCCTCTTCATACACCCGCTTCCAGAATTTCTTACCAATCTCATCTTCTGGATAAATTAAACTAGCCGTGATTTGTTTGAGCATATAATCCTGGGCCAGTAAATCCCGGCCCATTTCTGTTTGGCCAAAACTTTCCGGAACAATGCGGTTTCTTTCATACGGGGACAGATTCACCCATAAATCTTTTTCAGGCGTGGTCAAGGAGGCGAGGAAATATTTGATTAATTTTGTGGATTCATCTTGTAGAGACGCATTGCTA
>JACQQW010000213.1 GCA_016206745.1 Candidatus Omnitrophota bacterium
CCCCCATATCCCCAGGAAAGCCGGCTGTTTGCAATAATTTGCCGCGGTCTTTGAAAGGCGCTGAACCAAGCTATGATTTTGATCCATGCACCGGCACCCTCGCCTCATCCAATTATTATAATTGGGTCAAGGACAGCCATGTCCTGGCGCGGGATTTTCAAAGGTCAAAATTCCAGGCCAGGGCCGCGTATTTGCGGGGCATGAAGTTCAAAGCGGCGGCCGCGGCCCAGGCCATGCAGGCGTTTAAAACCAGTTTGGACACGTTCCTGGCCCCGGGCGGCCCGGCGCAAAAATTGTCCCAGGCCCTGTCAGAGGCAAGCCAGGCCGTGTCCCAAATGCCGAATTTTGTGGTTTATGGCTGGCAGGACCCAAAACCGCCCAATAATAAAAGAGCGTACTGGCATATTGTCCGGGTGGAAGTCCAGGCGCCGGCCCGGTGCTCGACGGGCAAATGCTGCGACGGCATTACGCAGAATTGCAACATTAATAAATTGCCGTGGGTGAAAACTTATACCAAAGGGTTTTTAGGCATGACCCGTTGCTATGAATTGAAAGATTATAATGGCAAGGTGGGCACGCGCATCACCCGCTGGGACGAGAACCACGATGCCATTACCTTCGCCAATAAATTGCCGCTGTGGCAATTGTTTTTCCATAAACCCGGCCCCCTGGCCGAGGAAACCATGGACACCGCGTGCATTGGCAATAATATCGGCTTCAGCGCCGCCACCCTGGGGGCTTTGGGCCTGGTTGTGCCCGATATTGGGACGAGCGAGGCCTTAAAAGGCGCGTTTATGTTCAATGCCGTCCCGACCGCAGGCCCTCAGCTTCAATGCTGGAACGCCGTCAATCAAATGTTAAACAGGGGCGTGCGCACGCAAACCTGCGCGCAATATTTTTTGAACACGGGCACGGACGGGAAGAAACACCTGGATTTAAAATTCGTTTCTTGTCCCGCGGGGGTCTTTAATGCAACTTCGACGACGCCATAGGCACGGCAAAGCGGCCATTGAATATGTCGTTTTGGCCGTGATTGTCCTGGGCGCGGTGTTCGCGATGTCGCCGGTCATATCCCGCACTTTTCAGGGGCATTGGAAAAGGGCGGGCGACAGTTTCGCGTTTGGCCGGCAATATGAACACGGCAGGACCGCGGAATGCGTCTATGCCCAAACCAAGCCGGATTTTGGCATCTGGTTTGATAATAATTGCTATCAGGGGGAATTGGTAAAGTCCGGGCCGGCGCCTTTTCCGTGCAAGCCGGGGGATTTGGAATGCGAGGATCTGGCAAAATTCAATTGTGGCGAGCTTAGCAAATCGTATTGCTGTGAAAACAATACGCAACCGTCCGGGCAGAGCAACTGCACCACTTGCATGAAAATATTTTGCGACGCGCCAAAACCCTCTTGCGAAGAAACAACTACGGGCACGGACAATTGCGGCAATCCATGCGAAAAGACCGGGCCGCCTTGCGTGTGCACTGTTTTTGAGGATCCCTGGGACATAGGCGGCTGGAACACATGCACTGCTTCCTGCGGAGGCGACGGGGTTGAAACGCGGACGGTCACCTGTCCTCCGAAGAAATGCTGCCCCGAACCAAAACCGGAGACCGAGAGACCCTGTTCAAATCCTTTTACCGGCACATGGAACGTGGCGCCCGGCACATGTTCTGCTTCCTGCGGGGGCAGCGGGACGCAAACGGAAGTGGTGACCTGTTCCACGTCCTGTTGCGACCCGTCGACACAACCATCGCCCCAAACCACGCCATGCGAAAGGCCGTTTAACGGCACCTGGACTGTGTTGCCCGGCACATGCACCGCTTCCTGCGGGGGCAGCGGCACGCAGACGGAAACCGTAAATTGCTCCACGTCGTGCTGCAACCCGTCGACACAACCATCGCCACAAACCACG
Source organism: Candidatus Omnitrophota bacterium (assembly GCA_016206745.1). GTDB lineage: Bacteria > Omnitrophota > Gorgyraeia > Zapsychrales > Fredricksoniimonadaceae > JACQQW01. The sequence continues at coordinate 1,909 of JACQQW010000213.1, forward strand.
CCGTGCGCGTTTCCTTGCGCATCACCCAATGTTTGCGTGAACAATCAATGCATAACTCCCTGCACACCGGTCAATGGCAACTGGACCACATGGTCTTGCGAGGCTTGTTCAGCTTCCTGCGGGCCCGGGACGCGCAATTGCAGCCGGACATGCACTAATCCGGCGCCGGCCTGCGGCGGGGCGGATTGTTCGGGCTTAGATGGGGGCAGTGGCACCAAGACGGAAGATTGCAACAATGGCGCGTGTTGCGTTCCCGATGGCACCTGTCACAATTGCGTAGACCAAAAGGGAAGCGCCAGAGACGTTGTCATCGCCAGCGGCTGGAGATGTCCTTCAGTATCGGGACGTGAACTGACCCGCTACTGTTTTGATACCGCGCGTCCGTGCGGATTTGATGTGGATGTTCTTTCTTCCTCTTGTCAAGATGCGGGGGTCACTTCTTGTACGGGTACATTGAACTGTGGGGGGCCATGCTCCGTCAATTGTTCAACGCAGCCCAGTATTTCGGGAGGAGCTTCTTGTCAGCAGCCTTCCCCGGATGATCCTTGGGCATGTGAGGCCGTTCCGGTCACGGCTTTCAATTGTGTCGGAGGGGGACAAGGGCACTGTGTGTGCAAGTAAAATGGTGGCAGGGATGGTCTGGGGCGTGTATACTTTAAAGAAAAGGGCCTGACATGATACTTATCATTTTACTTTTTGTTTTCGCCGCGGTCGTGGCGCTGGTTTTGGGGTTGACGCCCATTGTGGTCTCACAGGGCGGGGCCTTGGCGCAGAAAAACACCGCGAAATTCATCGCCAAATACGATCCTGTCCTGACCGACCAGCAGATTAAAAAGATGCGCAGTCTAATTCTTTTCGTCCCTGCCGGGCTTGCCGTCCTGGCGTTTTTGTTCTCCCCGCCGGAATGGCGTTTGAATGTCATGATTCTGGGTGTTGTTTTGGGGCTGATCATCCCGCGCGTCCAGTTAAACCGCATGATCGCCCTTCGCAAACGCCGGTTCAACGACCAGTTGATGGACGCGCTGATGATCATGTCCAGCTCTTTCCGGGGGGGCTTGAGTTTGATCCAGGCCATCGAGGCCGTGGTCGATGAGATGCCGGACCCGGTCAAGCAGGAATTCGGCATTGTTCTGGGTGAAAATAAAATGGGCGTGCCCCTGGATGAAAGTTTGAACCGTTTGTACAAGCGCACGCCCTCCCCGGGCCTGCAGCAGATGGTCACCGCGATTTTGCTTGCCCGCGAAACCGGGGGGAACCTGGCGCTTATTTTCGCGCGCATCATCACCACCATGCGCGAACGTAAAAAGATCGAGCAGAATCTGCAGACCTTGACGATACAGGGCAAGATCCAGGCCGTGGTCATGACGGGGTTGCCTGTTTTGTTTTACCTGGGCGTTTCGGGCAGCAACCCGCATTTCTTTGACGTGATGAAAAATTCACCGGACGGACAGAAATTGCTGATTGCCTGCATCATCATGTGGATTTTAGGCGCGATCAGCATTTGGAAGATTTCGGCGTTCAAGGATTTGTAGAGACGCATTGCAATGCGTCTC